>JAAYDZ010000061.1 GCA_012728975.1 Bacteroidales bacterium | reverse complement strand
TCGGTATGTTTTTGGGGATAGGAGTTACAGAGATAATGAACTTTATTACGGAGCAGGCTGCAAATGTGGCACAAAGCGCTGACGGAGGTCCGCAAATGTCGGTATTTAAAAATCCTACCGTAAATATTGGGTACGCCATTTTTGCGACCGTTTTGCTGGTTATATCGGGAGTGATTGCCGGTTATCTGCCCGCAAGGAAAGCTGTTAAGATAAAGCCGATAGAGGCAATGAGACAGGAATAGTGTGTTAGTTTTGAGTTCAGAGTTCCGAGTATTGAGTTTTGATTTAGAATAATATGAAACAAGAGATAAATAGTCTGCCGCAATTTGAGAAAACCTCCCTTTGGAGAAGGTTCAGACTGCTTTTCGATATCGACCGCTGGCAGGAGATATGGATTACCATTACGAGCAATAAATCGCGTAGTTTTCTCACGGCATTCGGAGTGTTTTGGGGCATATTTATGCTTGTGCTTATGGTGGGCGCGGGAAATGCATTAAAAACCGGCATTTTTTCGCAAATAGAAGGGTTTGCAACCAATTCGGTCTTTTTTGCGGCAGAGCGCACTACGGAGCCCTATAAAGGTTTCAGAAAAGGGCGTGTTTGGAATATGACCAACAGTGATTTACCTATTATTCGAAATAGAGTGGATGATTTGCAATATATGTCACCAGTGCTTTTTGGAGGTGGTAATGGTGATAAAAATGTAGTGCGAGGTGATAAGGGAGGTTCCTATCTGGTAAAAGGATGCTATCCCGAATACGATTTGATCGAAAAAAGCAAAATGATCTACGGCCGATATGTAAATGATATAGATATTACTGAAAAACGCAAAGTGTGCGTCATCGGTGAACGGGTATATGAGGTGCTTTTTCATGGTGAGGATCCGGTAGGAAAGCAGATTCGAGTGAATGGGATCTATTTTCAAGTTATTGGTGTGGCGCGAAGCACATCCGGCGTGAGCATTGGCGGAGAAACTGCGGAAACCGTAGTATTGCCATTTACAACTATGCAGCAGGCATTTAATCAAGGTAATGTTATTCACTTTTTGGCAGCTACCGCTAAACCTGGTGTAGCTGTTAGAAGTATTCAGGATAAAATCACGGAAGTTTTAAAACAACAGCACCAAATATCACCTGACGACAAAGAGGCGGTTTTTAGCATGAACATCGAAGAGCAATTTAAAATGTTTAATAACCTGGAGATTGGTATCTCCCTCCTAATCTGGATCGTTGGTATTGGCACATTGCTCGCGGGAGCTGTCGGCGTCAGCAACATCATGCTCGTAACCGTGCGCGAACGCACCAAAGAGATAGGTATCCGTCGTGCTTTGGGGGCGACACCGAATAATATTATAGGACAAATTTTGAGTGAAAGTGTTGTACTGACCGTTCTGGCAGGAATTGGCGGAATTGTGCTGGGTGTGGGGTTGCTTTCGGCAGTAGGAGTAGTCCTAAGTCAAGGTGATCAATTTTTTAAAGATCCGCAAATCAGCTTCACAATGGCGGTGGGTTCACTCATTATTCTAATCGTTATCGGAATGTTGGCAGGGCTTATTCCCGCCCAACGCGCCATGATGATCAAGCCTGTCGAGGCAATTGCGGAAGAATAGAAACAAACAATATTAAACAACAACATACAATGAAAAAAGTATTTAAAATCGTAGGATTGGCCCTTTTAGGACTAGTGGTTATCGGGACATTCGTATTTCTCTATAAGAAGTCGCGTCCTATAGAAAAAATATATCAAATTGAAACCGTAACTCAAGGCACTATCGAGAAGAAAACAGTAGCAACGGGTAAGGTAGAGCCCCGCAATGAGATTCTAATCAAGCCTCAAATGTCGGGTATAATTTCCGAAGTATACAAAGAAGCAGGCGATAGGGTTGTTGCAGGCGACATTATCGCGAAAATTCAGGTTGTTCCGGATATGGTCAATTTGAGTGGAGCGGAATCGCGTGTTGCACGTGCACAACTTGCTGCGGAGCAAAGTAGGATTAATTATGAACGCGACCGGAAACTTTACGAAAATTTGGTAATCTCCAAGGAAGAGTTTGAAAAGGTGCAACTTCAATATAAAAATGACCAGGAAGAGCTACAGGCGGCCACTGACAACCTGAATTTGGTTAAAACAGGAATGACAAAAAGTACTCAGAAATCGAGCAATACATTGGTGCGTGCTACCGTGAGCGGAACTATCCTGGATATTCCCGTAAAAGTGGGTAATTCGGTTATCCAAACCAATAACTTCAATGACGGGACCACGGTTGCTTCCATTGCAAATCTTAACGATATGCTCTTTGTGGGAAAAATTGATGAAACGGAAGTTGGTAAACTCTCAACAGGAATGCCTATGGAGATAACGATTGGTGCCATTCAGGACAAGAAAATCTCAGCCGTATTGGAATATGTTTCGCCAAAAGCCACTGAGGAGAGTGGAGCCATTTTGTTCGAGATGAAAGCCAAAATGGAGATGCCTAAAGATGTCTTTATCCGTGCCGGATATAGTGCGAATGCCGATATTGTTTTGGAGAGAAAAGCTGATGTGCTGATGATTCCCGAAACATGCATCGAATTCAGTAACGATTCCTCATTTGTTTATGTGGTGAAAAATGAAAACCCGCAAGAGTTCGATCGCAAATATGTCTCTGTAGGGTTATCTGACGGTATTAATATCGAAATAATCGATGGTTTGGAGTTAGACGAGAAAGTTCGTGGAAATGAGATAATCGAGAAAAAGAAATAGTTCTGAGTATCGAGTTCCGAGTAATAATTAGTAATTAAGAGTTAAAACATGAGACAAATAATAATAGCACTATTTCTAACTATTTCCTTTACAGGAATGGCACAGCAATACACCCTTGAAGAGTGTATAGAGATTGCGTTGCAAAATAATCGTACAATAAAACAGCAGGAACTTAACAAAGAGCAGCGCAAAATTGCCTATACCCAGGCACGGAATGATTTATTACCCAGCCTTAACGCACAAGCGGGGCAAAACTTCATTTTCGGACGTTCTATCGGACTTGATAATATCTATCAAAACACCAACTCGGCTCAGACGTCCTTTGGACTGGGAGCAGATATTACCCTTTTTGATGGATTGCGTATGAAGCACAATATAGATGCGAAACGAGCTGACTTGAGCGCAGCGGAAGCTGATGTGGAAAAATATAAGGACGATATAGAAATGAGCGTGGCTACCGCTTTTCTGCAGGTTTTGCTTCAAAAAGAACTATTGCAAATCGCTAATGAACAACTTGCCTTAACCGATGAAAACATTTTTCGTCGCAATGAACTTATCCAAAGCGGAAAAATGGCGGAAGGAGAAATATACGAATTGGAAGCGCAACGCGCACGTGAAGAGCAAAACAAGGTACAGGCAGAAAGCAATTTAAAACTGGCATTGCTTGACTTAGCGCAAATAATGGAGCTTGATGATTTTTTGAATTTCGATGTTATTGTACCACCGGTAGAGGAGATAATCAAGAACGAAATGTTGTTGTCGCCAACAGATGTTTACCAACAGGCATTACTGGTTCGTCCCGAAATTCGTGCATCTGAATATCGTCTGAAAAGCAATGAGAAAGGTGTGCTTATGGCAAAATCGGAGCTCTATCCTACTTTGTCGTTTGGCGCCAATATGGGTACCGGTTATTATAAGATGAGCGAACGACCCAATGATCCATTCAGCTCCCAATTTCGTAACAATATGAGCAATGCGTTAGGTTTTAGTCTGCGTATTCCTATTTTCAACAAGTTCCAGACCCGCAATAACATCCGCACAGCAGAACTTGCGGTAGAAAACAGTCGCATTGAAATGGACAAGGTTAAAATTGAGCTTAGAAAACGTATCGAGCAGGCATACCAAAATGCCGTTGGTGCTCAAAGCAAATGGAAAGCCGCACAAAAGTCGGAAATATCGGGCAGAGAAGCATTTCGGTTTGCACAGGAGAAGTTCGACAACGGCCGTGCCAATGCATATGAACTCTTTCAGGCGAAAACCAATCTCACCCAGGTTTTGAGTGAACAGGCACAAGCAAAATACGAATATGCTTTCCGATTGAAGATACTGGAAATGTTAAAGGAGTAATTTTTACCCGACTTTCTGCATAAAACGTTTCGGATCTATAATGTACCGGCCATGAGTGCCCTCACCGAGAATATTGCCCTCCTGGTCGGTTACTTTTACATCAAAAGTAAGGCGTTTACCGTCAATTTCTGTCAGAAGTGCTTCAGCAATAACGACTGTGCCGGGTTTACAGGCTTTTTTATGTTCGATATTTACCATGGTACCCACGTTATCCAGACCCGCATCCATCAACATTGTATGTGCAGCACACTCCATTAGCGCGATCATTGCCGGAGTGGAATAGACGTGCATTGCTCCCGAATCATAATTGAAAGCAGTTTCATCTTCCCTCACTGTATGCTCCAGGGTATATTTCATCCCAACTTTAAGTTTTGAGCTCATTATCTTTATCCTTTATAGTTTTCAGTAACAGCCGCGAAAATAGGACAATTATCTGAATATTTGGGCCGAAAGGCAGGATATACTAACGTGCTCGCACTATAAAGGTCGTTTTGGGGACGGAATTACTTACAAATTCGTTGTGAGAATATTACTATAGATCGCGGGATTCTCAGATACTCGCTGTGGGAATATCGCTCCAGAGAGTGGTGTAGTACGGCGAACGGTGTTCGCTTAACTTATGTATGCTTCCATCTCCCTGAACGCCGATGCGGATTGAACCGTAACCGTATTGTTGATTTATTGAGTCGATGAGGTAAGAAATACGGGATTCGCGTTCGGCCGCTTCACCATCTTCAAAGAGTGAGCCTGTGATTTGGTCACGCTGCTCCAGACGAGTAATGACCACACCGGCTTTTTTGTAAGACATCCGGGCATCATATAGTTCTCTCAGGGCAGCGACGGCTGCCCCGACTATGGTACGTTGCTCGCAGGTAGGTTCGACAAAGGGCACAAGTATGCTTTTATAGGCTTGCGGAGCATTTTCGTGGAAGCGATTAGTCATTGCAAAGACCACCATTTCAAAAGCTACGGATCCCTGTCCGCGAAGCTTTTCCGCCGCTTTGGCGGCGAAATTGGCCACCTGACTGCACAAATCCCTGCAATCGGTTATTTCCTTCGAAAAACTGCTGGAAACACATATCGATTGTTTGGTCACAACACTGTCCTCAAATTTGATACAGGGGATGCCGCGCAATTCCCTATGCGTGCGTACTCCGGTAATGCCCATAAGCGCACGCACTCTCTCTTCATCCATTTTTACAAAGTCAAAAGCTGTACGGATGCCTCTCTGATACAGTTTTGGGGTAGTCTTGCGTCCGATACCCCATACATCCTCTACCGGAAACTTACGCAACACCTTCTCAATATCCTCCGGACGATGCATATAGCATCCTCCGCGCAATTTCGGATATTGTTTGCAGAGCTTGGAGGCAATTTTCGCAAGAGTCTTGGTAGGAGAGATGCCGATCGAGACAGGAATACCGGTATTGCGCAGACAGATGCGTGATATTTCCCTTGCATAACTTCCGAAATCTTCAATTTGCATTCCGTGCAGGTCGAGAAATACCTCATCTATGGAATAGACCTCCAATGAGGGAGCAAATTCCTGCAGTGTCAGACGTACTCTGCGCGACATATCGCCGTAGAGTGCCATATTTCCTGAGAAAACGATTACCCCGTGTTTTTCCACCAAATGACGTATTTTGAAGAAGGGAACTCCCATTTTTATACCGAGAGCCTTAGCTTCATTGCTGCGTGCTACGGCACAACCGTCGTTGTTGGAGAGCACGATGACAGGCTTCCCATTGAGATCAGGCCTGAACACCCGTTCACAAGAGACAAAAAAGTTGTTGCAGTCTGCCAGCGCATACATCGCTCTCAGACTTTTTTAATGACGTAGGTTACCAATCCCCAGACCATAAATTGGTTGTCCGGAGTAACGATAATCGGCTTGTAAGAGACATTGCTCTCGTTAGCGGGAAGCAGGTGCAATTTTTTTCCGTGGATTTCCACTCTTTTAACCGTATAGCCGCCATCGATGTAGCAGACTGCCATACAGCCGTTGAAAGGCTCTATACTCCTGTCAACTATGATAATGTCGCCCTCGTCCATTGCAGCGTCCACCATCGAGACGCCATCTATTCTGAAAAAGAAAGTGGAAGCCGGGTTACGCACCAGGAGCTTGATCAGATCGAGTTTTTCGTGAATATCCTCCGCTGGCGAAGGAAACCCAGCCTTGACGTCACCCACCATCCAACTCTCCGTAGGAAGAGTCTCTTCTATTTCATAAGGTATCATCCTTACTCAATCCAGCGGATCTTGCTCTCATCCCTGGGCTTGGCATCGGGACTTTCATCGGGATAACCGAATCCTAAAACGAGTGCCAGTGTGTAATTCTCCGGAAATTCCAACTTGTTGTAATACTCTGCGGCCTCTTCGCTCTTAAAGAAGTCGACCGGACTTCCGAGTGCAATGGAGCCAATTCCTAGTGATTTGGCAGCCAGCATCATGTTCTGGGCCATCAGGCCGCAGTCAATTTGAGCGAATCTGCTATCACCGATTGCTATAAATACAACCGTAGGAGCATTTCTGAACATGTTTTTGAAAGAAGGGTCTTCTACCATTTTCGCTCCGCGCGGATCCTGTTTCATACGTTCCACAAAAATCTTGGTGCAACCATCGATAAACTCCGGATTGTCCACAATGCGGACCTCCCAGGGCTGGGCATTCATTCCATTGGGAGCATTGATGCCGCACTTAACGATTTGGTTCATAATTTCGCGTTCAACAGCCTGGGGCTTGTATGCCCTGATGCTGCGACGTGCCATAATAGTTTCAATTACTTCATTATTCATATCATTCTGAGTTTGCTTGTCTTGATTACTGTTACAGCCGCTAAGAAGCAGCGTTGCAGTCATAATATACAAAAATAATTTCTTCATAACTAGTATATATTAAAGGGTTGGTTTAAATTATTTCATACCGAGTTTCTCGAGAAGGGCCTCCGGCTGAGGATCCCTTCCGCGGAAGTTGCGGAATAATACATCAGCATCTTCTATGCCTCCTCTGGAGAGGATCTTGTAGCGGAATTCAGCAGCTATCTCTCTGTTGAAAATGCCTCTCTCCTTGAATAGCGAGAAGGCGTCAGCTTCAAGCACTTCAGCCCACTTATAAGAGTAGTAGCCGGCAGCATATCCACCAGCGAAGATATGGTTAAACGAGGGAGAAAAGACTACGCCCTCAACAGTGGGCAATATAGCCGAATTGGCAAGTACCTTCTGTTCATAATCCACTACAGAGGCCTCTGGTACAGATGTTATAGTATGCCAAGACATATCAGTGAGGCCGTAGTTGAGCTGTCTTACGCTGGCATATCCGGCAAGGAAGTTTTTGGCGGCAATAATTCTGTCAATCAGATCCTGAGGAATTACTTCGCCTGTTTGATAGTGCTTTGCGAAAGAGTTCAGATACTCAGGCTCGTATGCCCAGTTCTCCATAATCTGTGATGGAAGTTCTACAAAGTCTCGGGCAACATTAGTGCCTGTCAAAGTGCTGTAAGTACCCTCTGCAAGTATTCCGTGAAGCGCGTGCCCGAATTCATGGAGAATAGTAGTGAATTCATAGAATGTAATCAGAGATGGAGTATCGGAAGTAGGTTTGGTAAAATTAGTTACCAATGATACGTGAGGTCTCTCCTCGACTCCATTGTAGAAGCCCTGCTCTCTGAAGGAGGTCATCCAGGCACCGCCCCTTTTGCTCTCGCGCGGAAAATAATCGATGTAGAGCAGAGACATAAACCTGCCATTCTCATCTTTTACCTCAAATACCTTCACATCGGGATGATATACGGGTAAGTTGGGATTCTCTTCAAATTGTAGTCCGTAGAGACGTTCGGCAAGATCAAAAATAGCAGCCTGTACGCTTGAGAGCTCAAAATAGGGTTTGAGCAGCTCTTCGTTGAGCGAGTATCTTTTTTCCTGGAATTTTTCCGACCAGTATGAGAAATCCCATGGCATTAATTCTCCTTCAAAGCCGTTAGCTGTAGCATAGGCCTGAATCTCGGCTACGTCCCGTCTGGCGAAAGGAAGGGATTTCTGCATCAGGTCAGCAAGGAAATTGTTGACCGTGGTGGGATTCTTAGCCATCCTATCTTCAAGTGCATAATCAGCATAGGTCTCATATCCCAGCAACTGTGCTACGCGGATACGTAGGTCTACTATTTTGCGAATATTTTCGGTATTGTCAAACTCTCCGCCGATACATTTGCTGTTGTATGCTCTCCAGAGCTCTTCTCGCAGTTCGCGATTGGTGCTGTATTTGAGGAAGGGGCCGTAACTTGGATAATCGAGAGTAAATATCCATCCCTCCTTACCTTTGGCCTTCGCATCTGCAGCGGCCATTTCCTTTACATAGTCAGGAAGTCCGGCAAGGTCGGCTTCGTCAGTAATTTCAAGTATATATGCATTGGTGGCGCCAAGCACATTGCGTCCGAATGTGAGGGTGGTTACTGAGAGCTCCTCCTGCAATCGTGCGTATTCCTCCTTTTTGTCATCAGGGAGATTGGCTCCGTTACGGGTAAAGGATTTGTAACTCTCCTCCAGAAGTTTTGCCTCTTCCTGGTTGAGTCCCAGGTCATCTTTCATCTCATAAACCGCCTTCACCTTCTGGAAGAGTACAGGGTTGAGGATTATGGACATGCTATATTCTGTCATCATGGGGGCTACCTCTTCGGCAATCTGCTGCATCTCTTCGTTGGTGCAGGCTTGGTTGAGGTTGAAGAATATACCTGCGACACTATTAAGTGTGCGTCCGGAGGTATTGAGCGGCTCTATAGTATTGGCGAAAGTCGGTTCTTCAGGATTGTCAACAATAAGCTGGATTTCAGCTTTAGCCTCTTCGATGGCCGCAATAAATGCCGGCTTATAGTGTTCTGTTTTTATTTTGTCGAATGCCGGAGCCTGAAAGGGGTGTGGGGAAGTCTGTAGCAAAGGATTTTCTTTCATTGTGCAGGAAATAAGCATCAATGCGGCAAGTGATGCCGCAGCGAATGTTCTGGTGAGTTTCATATTATGTGTAATAATTTGTTTTCTGATTCTCAAAGATAACGATTTTAAGTCAAAAAATACTCATTCTTTGAGAGAGAAATGAACCTCGCCGTTGGCAGAATAGTAATAACAATATTCATAGATGTGATAGCAAGTGCGTCCCAGGATTCGTTTGTCCATAGATGTAAAGTATCCGAAATCAAAGGCAAGCATACTCAACTCTCTGGTGTCGATACTCTCAATGCCTCTGGAAAGCAGAGAACGGATAATCTCGCGGTTGCGCGAGAGGATTCTATTGACACGATTCATACCTTTGTTTCGCTCCCTACGGAGATAATTGTGGTAATCATTTCTGCAACTGTCACAGCAGAAGATCTTGTCACTTCTACCGACGAATCTTTCCCCGCATCTCTTACAATGTCTCTTTGTTTCCATACAGATCTTCCATTAAATTGACACAAAGTTTATTTTCAATGACAAAATTACTTGAAAATATTTACACTCATGTGTTGAAAAAACAATTTTAACGGATCACAGCGTATTAAACGGATATAAGTATTTAGAGTATGGATTGATGGCGTTGATCTTCTTTATTTTGTATTTGAAACAAAAACCAATTATTATGAAAAGAACATTTATCAATCGGGTAGAGTTGAAAGGACATGTGGGCCATGATCCGAAAATTACAGAAGTGGGAAACTCTCAGGTCGCCAGATTCTCCTTAGCGACCAACGAGACATTTAAGGACAAAAAAGGTGAAATTAAGGAGGAGACCACCTGGCACAATATTACTGCCTGGAGCGGACGTAATATTGATGACTTTTCGCTCATTCGCAAAGGTCTCCTGGTTTCGGTTATCGGGCGTATACGCAATGTCAGATACACATCCAGTAGCGGTGATGAACGACAATTTATGGAGATTCTTGCCAGCAAAGTGACCGTAGTGCCACCGGAAGAGTAGCTGTCTTGCATTTTGGCTCAACTTTCGGCAATAGCGAGCCATATATTGCCGAAAGTTGTTAAATTTGTAGTTTAGTGCAATAAACAGATGATTATGGCTCGTGACTTATTTCTTTATGATACCCTCAAAAGGGAAAAACGCATCTTTAAACCTGTAAATCCCGGACATGTCGGAATGTATGTCTGCGGTCCTACGGTATATGGCGATCCTCATTTGGGCCACGCCAGGCCCGGTATCACTTTCGATCTGCTTTTCCGTCTATTCAGACATCTGGGATACAAAGTCAGATATGTGAGCAACATTACCGATGTTGGTCACCTTGAAAACGATGCTGACACAGGTGAAGATAAGATTGCAAAGAAAGCCCGTCTTGAGGAGCTGGAGCCTATGGAGGTGGTACAAACCTATACCCTGAGATATCATGAGGCTATGAAGCAGTTAAATGTTCTGCGTCCTTCAATTGAGCCCAGGGCTTCAGGTCACATCATCGAACAGATAGAGCTTGTTAAGACTATTCTTGATGCCGGCTATGCCTACGTCAGCAATGGTTCAGTCTATTTTGATGTTGAAAAATATAACAGCGTTCACAAATACGGAGTGCTTTCAGGTCGTATACTCGACGATATGATGGCCGGTTCTCGCGAGTTGGACGGACAGGAGGACAAACATTCTCCCAACGACTTTGCCCTCTGGAAAAAGGCACCCCCAGAGCATATAATGCGCTGGCCTTCCCCCTGGAGTGTGGGCTTCCCGGGATGGCATCTCGAGTGCTCGGCAATGAGCGAAAAGTATCTCGGAGAGGAGTTTGATATACACGGCGGCGGTATGGATCTGATATTTCCTCACCACGAATGCGAGTTGGCTCAAAATGTCGCTTCACGTGGCAAGGGGGGTGTCAACTACTGGGTGCATAACAATCTGATCACCATCAACGGCCAAAAGATGGGTAAGTCCAAAGGCAACTTCATTACACTGGAAGAGTTGTTTGCAGGCAAACACGAAGCCCTGGATCAGCCCTATTCACCTATGACTATCAGGTTTTTCATCCTTCAGGCTCATTATAGGAGCACTCTGGACTTCAGTAACGAGGCATTGCAGGCTGCAGAGAGGGGACTTAAACGACTTATGCAGGCAACTAAAGATGTCCGTTCACTCAAACATTCGGTTGAAGCTCCCCGATTGAATCAAGTGACCTCCATTGAAGAGGAGATCTATGAGGCGCTGCTCGACGATATGAATACACCTGTGGCTCTTTCCTCTCTTTTCGAGGCGGTGAAGATCGTCAATGGAGCCAAAGATAAAGGAGAGGTGCTCAATGATGCCGATTATGATACGCTGACCAAACTCTTTACGGAGATTGTTTCAGATGTGCTCGGCTTGACGGATGACCGTCAAGATTCAGCAGCTGAGTCGGTAATAAGTGGTCTTATGGGTATGATACTTGCGAACCGCAATGCAGCAAAAGCCGCAAAGAACTGGGCTGAAAGCGACCGGATCCGGGACGAACTCAAATCTATCGGGATCCAGATCAAAGATACCAAAGAGGGCACAGAGTGGGAGCTTACCAAATAATATTATAACAACTCCACTCTCTGCTTTGCTACAGGTATTCCAAGCTGGTCACGGTATTTGGCTACCGTGCGTCTGGCTACCTTGTAACCCTTTTCCGAAAGGGCTTCAACTATGCTTTCGTCCGTCAGTGGAGCGGTTTTGTCTTCGTTGTCTATAATCCGGACGAGGACATTTTTAATCTCGCGGGTAGAAACCTCCTCTCCATCTTCATTAAGAAGGCCTTCAGAGAAGAAATATTTCAACGGATAGATTCCGAAATGAGTTTGGATATATTTGCAATTGACAACTCTGGAGATGGTTGAAATGTCGAGATTGGCCTTTTCGGCAATATTGCGAAGCACCATTGGCTTGAGTTTGGTTTCATCACCATCCATAAAGTATTCTCTCTGAAAGTCTATAATGGCGTTCATTGTGTTCTGAAGAGTGTTTTGGCGCTGCTTTATAGCCTCGATAAACCATTTGGCGTCGTCAAGTTTCTTTTTAACAAAGGTGACGGCCTCCTTACCTGCTTTGGTGTTTGCATTTGAGCCCTTTATCAGCATATCTGCGTAGCGTCTGTTGACTCTGAGCTCAGGTATGGAGTATCTGGGCATCGTCATCACCAATTCGCCCTCTTTGAGCTCCAGTATGAAATCCGGAATCACCTGTTGAGTTTGTTCTGAATAGGAGTCGTCAATCTGTCCGCCGGGGCGGGGATTAAGGCGCTGGATCTCTTCAATAGCCTCTTTGAGCTCATCATTTGTGACACCCAGCCGGGACATGAGTTTGGAATAGTGCTTTCTGGAGAATTCGTTGAAATAGTCCCTGAGGATGGTTTCGGCAAGTTGTTGCGAGGGAGTTTGTTTCTTGGTGGCAATTTGCAGCAGGAGACACTCTCTAAGGTCTCTTGCGCCGACGCCTACAGGCTCAAACTCCTGTATTATAAATAGGATCTCCTCTAGTTCATCTTCAGTGGTTTCAATACCCAGACGGAAGGCGATATCATCCGTAAGGGAGTCCAGATCACGCCTGAGGTATCCATCGTCCTCAAGCATTCCAATCATGAAGTTAGCAATTTGCTTTTTTCTGTTGTCAAGAGAGTAAAAACCAAGTTGTTTTATAAGATTTTGGTGAAAACTTTCCTGAACGGAGAATGTATTGTACTGAGGCTTGAGGTCTTTGCCCTGATTATTGACACGAAGTTTGTATGAGGGTGTGGGATCGTCATGATCGTATGAGTCAAGGGAAATATCAGTTGTATCCTCTTCCTCGGATTCAGGTATAACTTCATCCAGGACAGGATTTTCTTCGATCTCCCTCTGTATCTTCTGCTCAAGTTCCAGCATCGGCAGCTCCAGAAGCTTGATGGTTTGAATCTGCAGCGGAGAGAGCTTTGTAGTCTGTGTCTGTTGTAATGTCTGCTTTAACATTTCATAACAAAGGTAATAATTTTTCCATCGTTTTGACAATTTGGTTATCTTTGGGCCATAATATCACGGAGTAATGAGCACTTATCGTAAATGTG
>JAAYDZ010000060.1 GCA_012728975.1 Bacteroidales bacterium | reverse complement strand
CCCTTCGGACCCTGAGGGCCGGTAGGACCGACTTCACCTTGAGGACCCTGAGTGCCGGGGGCACCGGCATAACCTTGAGGACCCCTTGGACCTTGTGCACTTACCAGCTTGTTATTGGCATCTCGAACAGGTTGCCATGAAGCGCCGCCATCGAGGCTCATTTCCCAATACAGATTGGGGTTAACCCTTAAGAGCGGAGTGACGCCATCCTTGCCGTCTGCTCCTGCGACACCATCTTTACCATCCTTGCCATCTTTACCGTCCTTGCCGGGTGAACCAGGGGCACCGTCAACACCATCTTTGCCGTCTGCACCATCTTTACCGGCCTTGCCCTGGGCAGGAATCTTATTGCCACTATCATCAAGCATGAATTCGCCGTTGATAGTCCAATAGAGCAGACCGTCACTGTAGAGTTTTACTCCCACATTCGGAGTAGCTCCTGCAGCACCTGTTGGGCCGTCGGCACCATCCTTACCATCCTTGCCGGCAGCACCCTCTTTACCATCTCTCAGTGTTATTGTGCTACCATCGGTCATAATAAGCTCATAGCCGCTCTTGTCGGCCAATTCTTTGTAAGAGGAAACGCCCACATTGTTGGTGAGGGCATCTATCAATCCCTTGATGGAGCTGATCTCAGAGTTAACGTTAGTCGTTACCTGTTCCAGACTCGCTAACAGCTCCTCCAGGGAGGCAAACTCCTCTTTCTGTTCCCCGAGCTCCTTTAATTGCTCCGAGTTTTTCTGTTTCAGAAGATTTATCTCGCTCCAGAGATCATCCAGGTCGACACAGCCGACTACAAGGATCATCGAGACAACCGTGATTATCGCAAAAAATCTTTTCATATTGTAGTTAATATTTTAGTTCCCTTGATACGTCTATTTAAATTTTTAAACAGATCGTAAAAGTAAGATGCTTTCTGCAAAGAAAAAAACATTGGGGTAGTCTATTTCGTTAAAAAACAAAATAGAGTGGTTGGAGAGGCCTGTTTAGCAATTAGCAATTGACGATTGGCAATCGTAATTTGCGTTTGGATGATAGAGATATGATGTTGTTGAAGTGTGCTAAGACGAAAAATTTACCACACTACATACAACACACTCGGAACTCACCCCTCAACTTCCCCTACTACATACTACACACTACATCCGCAACCCGTAACCCGCAACTCGCAACCCGCACCACTATTTCCACCTGTCAAGAGCCTGATAGAGTCCCTGATCATCTCTCAATCGGATATTATACTCAGAACCGCGTAGATAATATTTAACCACGATTTCTTCCTCCAGAAGAGGAACAACCTCATCTTTCTTGAGACGCAGCATCGTCTCCTTATCCACCTTAATGCGTGCTGAAAGAGCATCGATCTCGCTCTTATAGACATCGTAAAGCTTGTCCTGCTCTGCCGCCTTTATAAGCTGGTCAAGTGCAGACTCTGCCGAACTGCGAATGTCAAATTCACGGGTTCCGGCATAGCGGATAAAATCCTCATATTCCTCATCAGTAAGACGAAACTCGGAAGCGGGAGCAATTGAGAGATTCTTTTTGAAATATTCAATGGCGTAATCACCGAGAATATCATTATAGACGAGAGAATAGGCCGGACGACTGTAGGTCATGGCCGGAACAATCAAATCGGGAGTGATACCTCCACCGTCATATACGCTGCGACCGAGGCGTGTCTTGAATTCACGTTTCAGACTGTCGGGTACATTTCCTACACTGCCATCTTCATTGCGATGACTATAGTCGATGGCCTGTACACATCTGCCACTCGGAGTATAATATTTTCCTGTGGTAATCTTTACCTTACCGTCATAAAGGGTAGGTTTTATAGACTGAATCAGTCCCTTACCGAAAGTTCTTCTTCCTGCTATAGCTCCCCTGTCCAGATCCTGGAATGCCCCCGCCACAATCTCCGAAGAGGAGGCAGAGCCGCTATCCACCATCACAAGTACGGGAATAATTGTATCGATAGGGGGAGTAGTTGTGTAATACTCTTCATTCATCCTCTCTTCACGTCCTCTGGAAGAGAGCACAAGAGTGCCTTCCGGCACAAAAAGCGACATAAGCGATACCGCTTCTTCCATAATGCCCCCTCCGTTGCCCCTTAAGTCAATTACCAAACGCTTTGCACCTCTCTTTTTGAGGTCCAGAACGCTCTCCTTAAACTGAAGATGCATATTCTGAGTAAATCCGGTAAGTGCTATGTAGCCGATGGAATCCCTGATAATCTCCGAATAAGCGATATCGGAAACTCGAATTCTCTCGCGGGTAACAGTGACGTCAACCGTATCAAGTGTACGACCCCTGATTATAGTGAAAACTACATCCGTACCCGGCTGTCCCTTCATCTTATTGGCACTCTGAGCAGAGGTCTCACCATAAACGGAGACTCCGTCAATAGCTATAATTACATCCCCGGGCACCAAGCCTGCTTTGACTGCAGGAGAGCCGGGATAGGGTTCGACAATCTGCACTCCGCTGTCAGGACTCTTCTTGATAAGGGAACCGATGCCTCCGTAAGCACCTGTTGTCATCATTTCAAAATCCTCTCCCTCCTCTTCCGGGATGTACGTGGTATATGGATCTAGCGACTGGAGCATTGCCTTGATGCCGATAGGTATGATTTTGCCATAATCGATGGTGTCAACATAAGATTTGGAGAGCTCTTTCAGTATCGAATACTGAATCTCCATATTCTGTCCTAATTTAAAATCGTTGGATTGCGCAAATGAGGTCACTGATACCGAAATTGCAACTGCTGCTGCAATGGTTTTGAAAAATTTCATCTTCTCTCTATTGTTTTTTATACTTTGCAAAAGTAATATTTTTATCATTTTGTTCATATCTTTGAGGGCATTTATCAGAATCATCAGGTATGGAAATAGTGTTTGCTACAGGCAATGTCAACAAACTGACTGAGGCCCGGAAGGTACTGGGTAAGAGATTTCACCTTGTCATACCCTCGGAGCTGGGCTTTACAGGGGAACTCCCCGAAACCCACGACACTCTTTATGAAAATGCCGTTGAAAAAGCACTCTTTATCTGGAATAAATTTCAGAAAAATTGCTTTGCCGATGACACCGGGCTTGAAGTGGACGCTCTCGGAGGAGCCCCCGGAGTACACTCCGCACGCTATGCCGGCGAACCAAAATCCCCTCCTGACAATATAAGAAAATTGCTCAAAGAACTTGAAGGCGTACCTGACGAAAAGCGTACCGCAAGGTTCAGGTGCGTCATTGCGCTGATAGAGAACGGCGTACTGCATACCTTTGAAGGAATCTGTGAAGGTCACATCACCACTACTCTGCACGGCTTTGACGGCTTCGGTTATGATCCGATCTTCAGGCCGCTCGGTATGAATGCCACTATGGCGGAAATCTCCCTTGAAGAGAAAAACTCCCTCTCACACAGAGGCAAAGCAATGGAAAAACTCCTATGTCACTTGTCTGCAAATCTCAGGCAATAGTACTTCATCTTACCAAGTACGGTGATTCGGGTCTTATAGTACACGTGCTAGACAGCAGACTCGGACGTCGTGGTATCTATCTGCGCGGCATAAAAAAGAGCAAAAACAGTGCCGTCACCGCCCACTTCCACAACCTTGCTCTACTTGAGGTGGTCACTGCTTCCTCAACCAAAAGTAAACTTCTCTACCTGCGGGAATATCATCCCCTGGTTCAGCTCCACTCCATACGAACCGATATCAGCAAAGGTGCCATAGCACTTTTTGTCAGTGAAGTGATCTATCGCACTCTTCGAGAGGAGAGCGGAGACGAAGAACTCTTTAAGTGGCTCAAGGGTATGATATCAACTCTGGAGGCCCTGGAGGGCAATTGCGCCAACTTTCATCTGAAATTTCTCGCCGGATTTTGCCGGCAAATGGGGTTCCTGCCTCATGACAATTGGTCAGAGCAGACTCCGCTGTTTGATATAATCTCTGCGAGATTTGTCTCGCCGAACTCCTCTCACGACTCAGGTTATCTCTTTTCAGAACAGGACTCCCTGCTTCTTCACCGACTTTTGAGTGCAGACTTCAATAAAGCTATGCAAATACCGCTAAATGCCAAGGCCAGGAACAGTTTTTGCGATCAAATGCTTAAGTATCTCGGCTACTGGCTTGATACATCCATTAATATCCGCTCATTGGCGGTACTTCATACTATTTTTGCATAACTTTGATATAAATTTTTGATATATGTCATTCATCAACAAAGCATTTCTGACCTACGCATCCGGGCTGCTAAAAGGTCTTGACCGCACCAGGAGATATCCTTTCGAAGTGCAGATGAAAGTATTCAGAACTCTTTTAAAAGGAGGTACGGATAGCGCATTCGGCTCTGATCACGGCTTTTCAAAGATAGGCTCGGTGGAGGATTTCCAACGTCAGGTACCGGTGCGCGACTATAATGCCCTTTACCCCTATATAGAACGATTACGTTCCGGTGAGGATTATGTTCTCTGGAATGAAAAAACCCGCTTTTTTGCAAAGAGTTCGGGCACAAGCTCAGGCAAGAGCAAATTTATACCAATCACTCGCACCAATCTTCACGGGTGCCATTACGGAGGAATGTTGCGAATGTTGGCTAATTATGTACAGCTTTATCCAAACACACGTATCTATTCCGGCAAGAGCCTCACAATGGGAGGCAGCGTAGAGCCCGATTTGAGCGGCAAAAGTTTTAGTGGCGACCTGTCTGCAATACTACTGCGCAATTCCCCAGCGCCGGCGGAATTGTTGAGAGTTCCGGACAGAAAAACAGCAATGATGTATGATTTCCATGATAAAGTGGAGATTATCTGCCGTAAATACAGTAAGGCAAATGTAGTAAGTTTTGCCGGAGTACCCTCCTGGAACCTCATTATGCTCAGAAGCGTAATGGAGTACAACAATGCACGTTTACTGACTGATGTGTGGCCACACCTGGAATTGTATATGCACGGAGGTATCAGTTTTGAGCCCTACAGAGCGCAGTATGATGCCATTATTCCCCCCGGCTCGGTGCGTTATTTCGAGAATTACAATGCCTCAGAGGGTTATTTCGCCTTTCAGGATGACCCTGATGATAAATCGATGTTGATGACGCTGGATAATGGCATCTTCTATGAATTCGCGACTCTCAAGGAGCTTTCCGATGCAAAGGACAACGGACGGCCTGTGCCCACTCGCACAATCGAGGAAGTAGAGACCGGTGTACCCTACGCCGTTATTATTTCCACTACGTCTGGTCTATGGCGCTATCTGATAGGCGATGTGGTGACATTTACCTCGTTAACACCCCATAAGGTGATGATTTCCGGCAGGACACAACTCTTTATCAATGCTTTTGGGGAGGAATTGATGATTGGCAATGCCAACGCTGCTTTGGCAGCTGCTTGCAAAAAGCACAATGCTACTATAAGTGACTTTACCGTAGCCCCGATCTTCATTGAAGGAAAGTTAAAAGGTGCCCACCAATGGGTGATTGAGTTTGAAAAAGCACCCGAAGATGTAGAGGCTTTTGCCGATACTCTGGATGAGGAGCTCTGTGCCTGCAATTCAGACTATGAAGCTAAACGCACCCATACTATGACAATGGAGCGGCTCCACCTGACAGTAGTCCCCGAAGGGACATTCTACCGCTGGATGGAGTCACGCGGCAAAATCGGCGGCCAAAACAAAGTCCCCCGCCTCTACAGCGACCTCCGTTATGTCGATGAAATCCTGGGAATATAGTTCCGAGTTCAGAGTATGTAGTGTGTAGTGTCATGTCCTGAAATAGGTTTACACTTAAATCAGGAAAAATTATGACAAAAGTTCAGAAAACAACGAAACGGTACAGCGATTGCTTTAAGTTACAAGTAGTAGAAGAAATTGAAAAAAATGGCT
>JAAYDZ010000059.1 GCA_012728975.1 Bacteroidales bacterium | reverse complement strand
GTTAGTGTAAAGTTAATTACACCCTGTTTATATTGAAGTATGCTATTTGCAAGGGATTCAGAGATTTTTGATATAAAAAAACAATGACCCCCCTCTTTTTGGTATAATTGAGTCTACGACAACACCAATAATCCCGAAAGGACGGTCATTGTTTTGAACTCAATTATATCAGTTTTAGTAGCATACAATCAATTTTTAATTTCTCAAATCCAGCATTTGCTGGTCTTCATTGCGAAAAACATACCTTTAAAGTCTCCCAAGTACGATATTACAAGCCCTAAATATAATAAACTTACTATTGATAAACTGCCCATTATCAAAAAGCTTGAGCCGTTAAACTACGTCCTTTTGCTGGAGGAATATCAGGCCAAGCATGGCAAGAACCTCAAGCCTGTCAACTCCCGTGGTAAGAACCCTGTTCCTCCCGATTGCGTATGCCCTTTGTGCGGAGCACCTCATACTTACCTCTACGACAATACCGGTGGTCGCGGGCAGTTGTTATGCAAAGTCTGTAACAACAGATTTGTCAGGGGAAAGACTGATTTTAAACCCATTACCCTTATCTGTCCCTACTGTGGTCATGCTTTGGAGAAAAAGAAGGATCGTAAGCATTTCAATATTCACAAATGTGTCAACAAGAACTGTCCCTATTATCTTGATGCTCTCAACAGGCTCTCTCCTGAAGATCAGGTGGAATACCAGCAGAACAAGCATAAGTTCAAACTTCACTATATCTACCGGGAATTCACCATCGATTTCTTTAAGATTGATTTGTCTTCTTTACCCAAGGGCGCTACAAATCTCTCTTTTAGGAATTTTTCACCCCATATCATGGGCCTTTGCCTAACTTACAATGTTAATCTGGGCCTTTCCACCCGAGTCACTGCCAGAGCCATCCAGGAAGTTCACGGAGTCAAAATTTCTCATGTCACGGTTGCCAATTACGCAAAGACAGCCGCGGCTCTTGTGAAGCCTTTCGTCGATTCCTATGACTACAAACCCACCAACTATCTTGCTGCTGACGAAACCTACACCAAAGTCAAAGGTGTCCGGCATTATGTCTGGTTCATCATGGATGCCCTGAAGAAATCTATCCTTGGGTATCAGATATCCAACACCCGTGATGTCGGTCCATGTATCCTTGCCATGCGAATGGCCTTTGCCAAGTTCAAAAAATTCCCCGGCATGGCCCTCAAATTCGCTGCCGATGGCTATACTGCCTACAAACTCGCTCAACAGCAATTCTCCCTTCAGTACATGAATTTCAATCTAATCCAGGTCATAGGCCTTACCAATGATGATCCCGTATCTTCCGAATACCGCTGGCTTAAACAGATCATCGAACGCCTTAACCGAACATTCAAGTTCTCTTATCAGGTAACCAACGGCTACGGCAGCGCAGAAGGCTCTAATACCCATGTTGCGCTCTTTGTTGCCTACTACAATTTTCTTCGGCCTCACCCGTACACCTACTGGCAACCTCTGAACTCCATTCCGGATCTCGAATCAATTTCCAATATGCCGGGCAAATGGCAGAAACTAATTGAACTTTCGCAGCAACTCATTCTCTCAAAGCAAGCTTCGTAGCAGCGTTTATGCCGCGAAAGCCTCTTGATAATGAGTATCCGGCATGCTAGGCTGTCTACCGTGGCATCATCCATTCCCCAGAGCCTTTGCTCCTTGCTCGGCATGGGTGAGGCCGTGATGCCTTCATGCATGCCGGAAGAGGCTCATTGTCAAGAGGACCGTGGAATAAATGCGGAAACTCGATATGTTTTTCACTTTTCAATGTGCATTTTTGCTTTGATAGTGTTTGCCCGATTTTTCATAGGTTACTTTACACTATC
>JAAYDZ010000058.1 GCA_012728975.1 Bacteroidales bacterium | reverse complement strand
CTCGAATTTTGTTACAAATTCGGTACTTGCTTGTACTTTTTGTCTTCCAATATTATCAAAGAACTTCCATTCCCTTTGAGGAAACGGGCTGCAAAGATAAGAATAGTTTTCAAATTGACAAAAAAATGCTCAAAAAAGATTATTCTTTTATTTCTTCATAATCCACATCCTCGACAAGCTCTTTGGAGGGATCAGCATAGCTCTTTGACAATTTTTCTTTTATCGCTTTGCGAATCCTAACTGTAGCATAGAGTTCAAATAGACCATAACCCAAAAAACCTGCGCCCAGAAGACGGAACATCAGAATCTGGGACTCGTGAGGATTGAAGACTAGGAATATTCCGCAAAGAGCTACAATACAGGGCAGCACATACATATACCAGGGAATTGGAGTATGTTTGTGCGCCGAGATAAATGTAACGATCTCGCCGACACCGAAAATCACCAGAATAACTCCAAGCAGTATCAACAGAAATCCCACGAACACATTGGGAATAATGATAAGCACAGCACCGAAAATGATGCTCAGCACAGCATTCACTGCAAAGAAATTGTCCTTAACCTTGTCAGTGGTTCCTTGTGACTTTTCAGCCTTTCTGCGACTGATTAAATATATGACAAGGGAAACACAGCCGATCACCAGAAAGAGTCCACCGATGATTCGTACTATAACATCCTTCATCGTATCGGGCCAGATGAGCAGCACAAGACCCGCCACGATCCCAACCAATGCTCTCAAATAACCATAGCTGGGGTTAAAAAAACTTTTGAATGATTTCATTTACCTATCTGATATTGCTTTTATTATTTCACTTCGCACCAGCCTCCCTTGGCTGATGCATTTACTGTTTCATCGTACATCGCATTGCAGATGGTTGAAGGAAGATAGAACTTGCCTTTGTAGGTAGCCGTTGCCCTAATAGTTATCTCCTTTGATGCCGATCTATCAAGGTTAAAGTAGGAATATACCCTATCATCGCGATAATCCTGATAAAAATCCGTTGTGCGGTCATTAGCAATCTCCCATCCGGAAGGGAATATCTGAGAAAGTATGAGATTGGTGTAGTTCTCAGTCGCACTGGTGTTGGTAACACGCGCCTTTATTACAAAGTCAGTACCTTGAGCAAGAGAGAATGGGTCTACGGGTGTACCGTTAGGCAACGTATAACTCACTGAAAGACGAAGTCCGTTAGAAAAATCCATTTCCTGCCCCTTTGCCGGAACCCCGGTGGAACTCATAACTATATAAGTAGGAGCATCTGTCTTGTTGGTAAACTCAAAGTCTATACTTTCACCCTTTGCAACATCCAACGTTCTACGTACTATACATTTATCGTCCTTAAGATTGATACTCTCTTTTCCTGCCTTTGCAGTGACATTGACACCCTCTTCCGAATATTGTGCGGCATAAGCAGCCACTGCATTCAATGCCCAGGCCGTGCTCTGGGTGCTCATAAAGTGATTACGGTCATTTAATGATTTGGAGAGAGTCTCTATGGACTTAAATGCCTCCTGTTTATTGCCTGTAAGACGATATGCAATGGCTGAAACGGCTTTGAACCTATCTTCACTTTCGAAGGAGTAGGAGAATCTGTCGATTTTACCTGCAGGACGATTGGATACCTTTGAGATGATATTCTTTGCAACATCACTCTTCTTATCGGCGGCATATGCCAGGGCAAGGAACCAACCTGACTCCGTGTTCATATTATCCACTTCATTGCGCATGCGATTCATATCACCTCGAGGTGCAGCACCTGTAAGTGTAAGAACATAGGCAGCATATGTCCGGTATGGATAGCTCTGGGATTTAGAAGAGGCCACATCTTTGACAAATGAAGTCATATCGCGCTTGAGCCACGCCGGCACTGCATAGCCCTTCGCCTCAGCTTCTACCAGGAAGTGGAGAGCATAGATAGTCCCCCATGTACTTGCAGATGCATACGAAGAGGTATTTGGCCAATAAGTCATACCTCCATTGTTGAGAGCATAAGAGGGGATCTTTGTGATAGTCGCCTTGATATTGTTCTCACATTCACTCTTTTGTTCATCTGTTAGTGTCTGAACTGCTCCAAGATAGAGCTGAGGGAAAGCTGAAGAAACAATCTGCTCAATGCATCCGTGAGGATATCTCACCAGATACTCCAGTCGATAACCCAAATCTACGGGCGGGATGGAGCTTGCCTCTACGAATGCTGTATTGGTGCCCTGTTTACCCGCGAGTACAAATTTCACCTTTTGGCTCTTGCCACCAGCCAGCAGAATGGTCTGAGCATTGGTAGTGAGAGGATTGGGATCCCTCACGTCGATTTCTATCTTCTCCTCAGCATTGTCTGCGGAGCATTTGGCCTTTGCCGTGATTTTTGCTATACCTTCGGCGGATGAGGCTTTCACTTTGAAGAATGCCATCTGTTCACCCGCAGCTGAAAAGTCGAGTGTCTGGGACGAAGATCCGGAAATATCAAGTAAGTCGTTGGTCGAGAGCGATACGGTTACTTTACCCAAGTTGCTCTTTGTGGCAAAGACAGTGATGGGTATCTCTACCTCTTCGTCGGTACCTATCACTCTGGGGAGAGTGCTTTGTACCATCAACGGCTTGGTTACCGCCACATTTTTCTCTGCAGAGCCCTGTGCCTTGCCATCAGTGGCTACTACCATCACACGGAGGTTGCCGATGTAGGCGGGAAGAGTTATTTCGTGACTCTGTTTGCTTCTGGATTTTACAGAATAAGGGCCAAGGAAAATAGATACGGGTTTGAATCTTTCAGCCTTATTAGCGGCTGCAATCTCCTCAACCTCTCCATCACCTCCGATGGCAAACATCTGTTCCATCCGTGCACCATAAGCACCGATCACAAGATCGTAAAGGTCCCAACTGCGGACTCCGAGTGCCTCAGTAGCATAGAAACTATCCCATGGGTTAGGGGTCTTGAATCTGGTAAGACTAAGCAATCCTTCGTCTACCAACGCCACAACATAGCTCATTGGACGACCGTCACGCTCACTAACAGTAAACGTAACCTTACTTTCGGGACGGATCTCGTCAGCTATGCCGATCCGGGGATTAAGGTGCGTAGCATCATCCTCTACCATTATCCTCTGAATTCCAAAAAGACGGATGGGAGCATCATTAATTGTAGTGTTATGAGGCTGTATCAGGGTAACCGAAGCGTAAACATTGGGAGTCATTCCGTTCTCAATCGGGATACGGATAGTGGTCTTAGTGTCAGAGCATGTTAACCAGAAAGTTTGTAGCACACTTTCTCCCTTTTCAATGGAGACAAGTACTCTTGCACCGGGTGCGGAAGGAATGGTAAGTTGTGCATCTTCACCCACCTTATATTTATCTTTATCAAGAGAAGTGGCGAGGCGGGTAGCCGATTCACTGCCGGCATCAGCACTCTTTTCATCACCCGTATAGACCTGTGTAACGTATGAGGTGGCGTGACCACCTTGAGGATCAATCACTCTGATAAAATAGTAGCCTGAATCCTCTGAAAATGACAATTGGAATGAACCCTCTCCATTTACGATGGAAGCCTTGAAAGTACGATATGGTTTATTATAGGAATCTTTAGAATAGGAAGCCAGCTCACTGCTGGAAGAACCCCACCACCAACTCCAACCCATCTTATAAACCTCAACCTCTGCATCAACACGACCCCTTGCTGGATTACCTTTGTAATCAACTGCAGCGAGTTTGATGGTATGTGTCTTGCTTTTGTCAAGATAAGGATCACCCCAATAATCTTCAGCCTCGGGAACATTTATACCTAAATATGTCCTGTAGGGTGAAATAGTGGTAGTGTAGGAGTCAATGCTGAAATCGCCACTCTTCTCAAACACCCTTGTGGTAAAGACTGCCCTGAGCATACCGGGCTGCTCACCGATTCCTGTCAAACGATAATTGAAAGAGAGACGTCCATCCTGGTCAGTCCTACCGGGAGTGAGGTTATATGTGGCCTGACTGAAGCTTCTGGAACGATCTTCAAATACGTAATTCTTGTATTTGGCAAATTCCGTAACTCCACGGAAGCACTCGACATCAATTCTTGCCTCAAGATCTGCCGCTACAGATCCAACAAGCCATTTGACGGCAAGATTTCCTTTAACTTCATCAACGGGAACGACAGTCTTTTCATCAAGTTGTAAATCTATCAGGAGTCTATTAGGCTTGACTGTTTCAATCCTGACACTCTTTGAATAAGTCTGACCACCTGCGGTCACATCCACCTGCCAATGACCTGTGGGATCGCTATCAGCGGTCTGAAATCTGAATGCATACATTCCGTTAAAGCCGTTATTATTGACAATAGAACGGATTATTTGCCCTTGAGGATTTCTCAAAACTGCAGTAACGGGGTGGTCTGAAGGAAATACGCCTTCCTCTAACATCGAAACAAATGTGATATAGATGTCGTCTCCTGGCCTCCAAACACCTCTTTCTCCAAAGATGTAACCTTTCTGACCTCCTGAGATAGATGTGCCACCGACATCAAAATTACTTACCGAAAGTGATGCACCGTATGTAAGTTTGAGGTAATTCTTGTCATTGCCACTGGTAACCACAGCCGTATGCGGCTCATCGGAAAGCTTGATTTCTATTTTACCGTCACTATTTGTTGAGCCCTCGCCAATTACTTGATTTACATAATCGAATACCCTGACTTTCGCTCCTGATACGGGAGATGCATTGATGATGTTTGTCACAAAGAAGGTGTATGTGCCCTTTCCTGATCCTTTTGCTATTACAGCAAGATCGGAGGCAAGAATATTGACATGCCTATCATCATAATCAACGTAGGAACCGAAATAATAATCGCTTTCATAATAATCCGAATCCTGCTCTAAGAGAGGTTCCACTCCCTTGATACCGATACGATAGAGGGCCCCCTTCTGAACATTGATGAGATCGGTGATATTTAAACCGTAACTTGCCGCTCCCTTAAGCTTGGCAGATGAAGGGTCAGCCAAAACTAAAACTGTATCAACCACAACTTTGGCCACACGCCCCAGAATATAATTGCTCTTTTCGTCAAGTTTCTCGGACTGGAGATATTGGAGCATGTTATTTTCATAAATGCGGTGTACTCTCACCTGCACTTTTGCAAAGTTCTGTGACTGGAAGAAGAGTTTGTTACCATTGGATGAGGGCAGTACCACACCTTTGGTAGAAAATTTCACAAAAGGTTTTTTCTGGGGAACATCAAAGGTTTGCTCCCAATCGAAACCGAGCTGTTCGCCTTTGGCGTTTTTTATAAGTTTACTGATATTGACCGTCTGTTTCTGCACATCCTCAACAGTAGGATATATGGTAAGTTTATTCCTATCAACTAAAAATCTGAGCTTTCCTGCATTGGGGAGTTTAACCAGATTGGCCATAACCTGTTTTTTGTCGAGTGCTGAAGAGAACACTACCTCATAGCGATAAGGGTCAAGCAAGGGTTCGGCACTAATAATCATAAATACGCCTTCGGCGGGGATATTGAATGACCAGGAACCCATATCATTGAACAACTCATATTTTCGACTTATAGTAAATACGGACTGCTTTTTCTCGGGAATTATATCGTTGATGGAAAGCCTGTGAACGAGACCATCATCCGCATGCTGCCAGGAGACCGGAAAGTCTTTACTAAGTACTATACCTTCCTCTATGTAATCATTGCCAACGGGATCTGAAGTGGTGATGACAATGTCAAGATGATATTTGTCCTCCTCATCGGGATAAATGGTAATTCCGCCCACCTCATAATGGATTTCCGGAGCCAATGTCTTGAAATCATAACTGATCTTGCGGGATTTTTTCCCCACGAGCTTACCGGCATCAATCTGAATTTTGTATTCTGAATTGAATTCCAGCGGCTCGGCAAAAAACACAGCTGCTGTGCGTTCATCAATCATTGATACGCTAAACTCCCGTTTGGGAGTAATCTGAAACAGATTCTTAAGATCGTCGGGTGTATTATTGCCTACATTGATAACGTAAGCATCAGGTACTGTGATAACTACGGGATCTGTAGTTCTGATTTCAGAAGAGACGGATAATGCATAATCGCCTTTGCCCTGATCACAGGAAACTGCAGAAAGGAAAAGTAATACCGTAAATGAGATAAAAGCAGTTAGTCGTTTCATAATTTTTCGGTTAATTATTATATTTGCAAATATACTGAAAAATCGTATGCTTTCTGATGGGCAAAAGCAAAAAGAAAAAAATAATTTTAGCAATCTGCTGCGCCGCACTTCTTGCGGCGCTTGTTGTTATCTACTTTCCACGTCAGATTTTCCATAAGCCGGTAAGTGCATTGCTCGAAAGCTCTGACGGAAGATTGCTGGGAGCCAGAATTGCATCCGATGGCCAGTGGCGATTTCCACAAATTGACACAGTACCCGAAAAATTTGCCCTATCCATCATTACATACGAAGATAAACGATTCAGATACCATTTAGGAATAGACCCTCTTGCCGTCGGAAGGGCCATTGTTCTAAATTTACGTGAACGTGAAATCCGCAGCGGTGCCAGCACCATAACGATGCAGACCATACGCTTGAGCAGGGAAAACCGTCCCCGTACCGTCGGGGAAAAAATTATAGAAATGTGTCTGGCAGTGAGGCTCGAACTGCGCTATTCCAAAACTAAAATCCTTGCGATGTATGCGTCAAACGCCCCCTTCGGGGGCAATGTTGTGGGGCTTGAAGCTGCCTCATGGCGCTATTTCGGCCGTCCTGCCGAAGAACTCTCCTGGGCGGAAAGTGCCATGCTTGCAGTACTCCCCAACTCTCCTGCACTTATACATCCCGGAAAAAACCGTGAAATTCTCCTGGAAAAGAGGAACCGGTTGCTAGACAAAATGGCCTCCAAAGGCATAATAGATGCCACCGAATGTATGCTCTCTAAAGAGGAACCGTTACCTGACAAACCCTATCCTATGCCCGATATTGCATATCACTACCTGGAAACTCTTCGCAAAGAGGGAGGAGACCGCCGGTATGCCAGCTATATTGACAAAGGGCTCCAGGAGCGCACAGAGGAGATACTTCGACGCCACATCGAACTCTTCGAGAGCAATCAGGTCTATAATATCGCAGCCCTGGTAATGGATGTAGCTACAGGACATATTGTCACTTATTGCGGCAACCTCAACCCCGAAAGAAGCGATGCAAGTCATGGAAGGGCTGTGGATGTGATACAGGCATCGCGCAGTAGCGGCAGCACTCTAAAACCATTCCTTTACGCTGCAATGCTTGATGAAGGGGAGATACTCCCTACTATGCTGGTACCGGACATTCCCTCCCACTACAAGGATTTCACCCCGAGCAACTATAATCACACTTTTGACGGAGCGGTACCTGCCAACAGCATAATCAGGCGCTCGCTCAACGTTCCCTCAGTAAGGCTATTACAGGAGTATGGTGTGGAGAAGTTCCTGTTGCTCCTCAAAGAAATGGGATTTACTACAATCAACCGCAGTGCCGAAGACTATGGCCTGTCACTGATTCTCGGAGGTGCAGAGATTCGTCTCATCGATCTGGTGTACGCTTACCGCGATATGGCGGCAACCCTTGCAGAGTCTGCAGCGTCACTCTCCCCTCTCTCACCCGGAGCCGTATGGTGTACTTTCGACGTGCTTACCGGAGTCAGTAGACCCGAAGAAGAAGGAAGCTGGCAAAGTTTCAGTTCTTCACGCAAGGTAGCATGGAAGACCGGTACCAGTTATGGCAATAGGGATGCCTGGAGTATCGGTGTTACACCCGAATATGTTGTTGGGGTATGGGTTGGCAACTGTAATGGTGAGGGACGTCCCAATCTTACCGGTATCGGCTACGCAGCACCGGTGATGTTTGAAATACTCTCCATCCTGCCTCCAACAGGATGGTTTGAGGTACCGATACTCGACCTTGAGGAGGTTACTGTCTGTCCTCTAAGCGGACATCCGGTATCCGACATCTGTTGTATTGGCACCGGGCTCACTCCTGATACGCTTTTGGTACCCCCACATGAGCATAAACCCGATATCTGCCCCTATCACCGTCTGCTCCACCTGAGCGAGGATCAGAGATATATTGTCAACAGCGACTGTTATAGCACTGCCAAAATGGTTACACGTTCGTGGTTTGTGTTACCTCCTTCACAGGAATGGTATTATATGGCCACACATCCGGACTATCGCAGACTACCACCTCTCCATCCAGATTTCGCATCCGGCGGGAGCTCATCGCGCAGCAAGATTGTGGAAATTATCTATCCCCAGGATGGTATGACTCTGGCAGCACCTCTCTCACTTGACGGCAAGAGTCAGGGAGTAGTTTTCTCCGCGGCGCATGCCAGTCCATCAGCTACCCTATACTGGCACATTGACGATCGCTATATCGGCTCCACATCAAGCAACCAGCACAAGATGCTGATCCTCCCTGAGCCAGGGCGTCACCGTCTGGTGGTTACAGATACTAACGGTAACAGTGCTTCTGTCTGGTTTGAGGGAGCACAAGCCAATTGAAGGAGCCTTTTTTCTATTATTTGTTGAAAAATCCGAAAGAATGTCTATATTTGCAGTCCCTTACAGTGTAAGGAGATATGGTGGTAGTAGCTCAGCTGGTTAGAGCATCGGATTGTGGTTCCGAGGGTCGTGGGTTCGAATCCCATCTTCCACCCAAAAGAGAAAAGCACCATAATGGTGCTTTTCTCTTTTGGGTGGGTCGCTTCACTCTTATCTAAAGCCAATGTCTGTATAAAATTTACAGGTTAGTACTTCATCTTTGTAGGGAACCGGGGCGTTGGGGTTGCTGTGTTTATCCTCAAGCCATTGTAAATAGTATACAACCCTGACGGGGATCTTCAGAGTGAATGTAACCCTTTCAACTACGCGTGTGTAATCACCTACAGGAAGACCAATGTCAATTCCGGACTCCAAAAGACATTCATAATCCAAAGGAATGTCGAGGATTGGCCTCAATTTCTCTTTCGTATTTCCCGGGGCTGAAAGAAGAGGCTCGATTGTACTGCAAACCCCTGTCCAGGAAGAAGGGTGATTGACACTGGGATGACTTACAATAAAAGGGGCAAGTTCTTCACCTGCCGGGTGTCCGGCAAAATCCACATCCGCAGTCAAAGAGAGACCGCCGTTATATAAGAGGGTCGTGATTTCAAAATAACTTCTGCCTTCTCTTATTTTCTCAAATGAATCAAAGAAGTCCGACTTTACAAATGACTTTTTGCCAAATGACTTAAACAACTCATCAGATGGGATAAGGAAGGCCGGATCGGATTTAAAAAGAGGGCGCTCTTTATACCTCTGAACATTTGCGGTATCCAAATGAAACACAAAAGGGAAACATTTCCATTCCTCTAAGTAATCATCATCCCTGGAAGCATAATATGGGACATATACCAGTTCAGTGCTCCCCAGACACTCTCCGGTTAGAAACAGACTTTCAGGTTCAGGCGGACCCGGATTTATCCACCACATCCACTCACAAGATGTTACAAACACAGCTACTAAAAGTAGTACCGGAAAAATTCTATTTTTTTTCATAACTAATGGTGCTTGATAGATTGTTGCATCAATATTTGCATGTCAGCAAAAATGATTCCGATATTTATCTTTCAAATTTAAGGAAATCCATCAAATTTGCAATCATTAATCATAATGTTTACAAAAAATCAGCCCTTACGAGCTGATTTTTTGTTTTGCAGGATGGTACTCCCGTGGGGAATCGAACCCCAACCGGAAGAACCGGAATCTTCCATTCTATCCATTAAACTACGGGAGCATTCTCATCTGCAAATGAGAATTACTCATTGCCTGCGAGTCTCTTGTAGGTGTTATAACGCCACTTTGCAAACTCCTCAGTCTTAGCGAAGAGCTCTGCGGCATTTTCAGGGAATGTAGCCAATAGTGAGGAGAAGCGTACCTCACCCTTGAGGAAATCCTGGAATTTGCTCCAATCCGGCTCCTTGCTATCGAGCGAGAAGGGATTCTTGCCTTCTGCCTCAAGAGTAGGATTGTAACGGTAAAGATGCCAGTAACCGCACTCAACTGCCCTCTTCTCTTCTCTCTGGCTCATACCCATACCGGCCTTGAGACCGTGGTTGATACAGGGAGCATAGGCAATGATCAGTGAAGGACCGTCATAAGCTTCAGCTTCCTTTATGGCATTGAGGAACTGCACCTGGCTGGCTCCCATTGCAACTTGCGCTACATATACATATCCATAGCTGATAGCCATCATACCAAGGTCTTTCTTACGAACCCTCTTACCGGAAGAAGCGAATTTCGCAACCGCACCTGCAGGAGTGGCCTTGGATGATTGTCCGCCGGTATTGGAATAAAGTTCTGTGTCAAGTACTAAGACATTTACATTTTCACCTGAGGCCAGCACGTGGTCAAGTCCACCGTAACCGATATCATATGCCCAGCCGTCACCACCAAAGATCCACTGTGAACGAGCAGGAATGAAGTTCTGCAACTCAAGAAGCTGCTTACAGATCTTGCATCCGCACTCTTTCATCATCGGCACCAGAGCGTCATGTACCTCACGGGTAACTTTAGCATCGCCACGATTAGTTAACCACTTATCAAATTGTGCTTTCATATCCGAAGTGCAGCTGTTGCACTCCAGGCCTTCAGTCATAAGTTTAGCTACAGTGTCGCGAACTCTTTCGCTACCCAACCTCATACCGAGACCGAATTCAGCGTTGTCCTCAAATAGGGAGTTAGCCCATGCGGGACCATGTCCATGCGGGTTAGTAGTGTAGGGTGACGAAGGGAAGGATGCTCCGTAAATTGATGAACAACCGGTGGCATTTGCAACCATCATTCGGTCACCGAAGAGCTGGGTAATAACTTTGATATAGGGAGTCTCACCGCAACCTGCACAAGCTCCTGAGAACTCAAAGAGAGGCTGAGCAAACTGCGAATTCTTTACATTCTGCTCCTTGGGAGCAACATTATCCTTATAACCCACATTGTGGTGGAGATAATCGAAGTTAGGCTGCTCGGCCTCTTGAGTCTCATAAGGCTTCATCACGAGAGCTTTTTCCTTGGCGGGACAAACATCAGCGCAATTACCACAACCTGTACAATCGGCGGGAGAAAGCTGCATAGTGAATTTGTACTCCTTGAAAGCTGCATTGCCTTGTACTTTCTTTATCTCTGCGGGAGCGGCCTTAGCCTCTTCTTCAGTCATAAGGAAAGGACGGATGGCTGCATGGGGGCAAACATAAGCACATTGGTTACACTGAATACATTTATCAGGTTGCCACTCAGGAACAAACACGGCTATACCACGCTTTTCAAAAGCTGCGGTACCACTGGGTATTGTGCCATCTACCATATCTCCGGCAAATGTGCTCACAGGAAGAGAATTTCCATCCTGAGAATTAACGATGTCGGCCACATTGCGAATCCACTCGGGAGCAAGACGATTGTAATTGGCGTGCACGAAACGGCCGGTAGCGTTGTTCCACTCTTTGGGTATCTCAACTTCAACATATTCGCCACCGCGGTCAACTGCAGCGTAGTTCATCTTAACAATGTTCTCGCCCTTGGTACCGTATGATTCATCAATTGCCCTCTTCATATGGTCAACTGCCTGCTCGTAGGGAATGATGCCGGTAATCTTAAAGAATGCGGACTGAAGTATAGTGTTTGTCCTTCCACCCAGGCCGATTTCGGCAGCAATCTTTGTGGCGTTGATCAGGAAGAGACGGAGCTTTTTGGCCACAATCTCTTTCTTTACAAAGTCGGGAATCCTATTGAAAGTCTCCTCAGTATCCCAAAGGCTATTAAGGAGAAGAATACCACCCTTTTTAATACCTTTTAGTACGTCATATTTATAGAGGTATGAAGGTACGTGGCAAGCCACGAAATCGGGAGTTGATACGAGATAGGGAGCACGGATGGGGCTGTCACCGAATCTCAAGTGAGAGCAGGTATATCCGCCTGACTTTTTGGAGTCATAGTCAAAATATCCCTGACAATATTTAGAGGTGTTGTCACCGATAATCTTAATGGTATTCTTATTCGCACCGACAGTACCATCAGATCCCAAACCATAGAATTTACACTCGTAAGTGCCTTTCTTTGCAAGAGATATTTCCTCTTTGAGAGGGAGTGACTTAAAGGTCACGTCATCTACGATGCCGATTGTAAAGCCATTCTTAGGCTCTCTGAGCTTGAGGTTGTCAAATACCGCTATAATCTGTGCAGGGCTGGTATCCTTGGAAGAAAGACCGTAGCGACCACCAACAACCAGGGGAGCATTTTCACCGAGGTCAGCAGTAATTGCTTTCACATCCATGTAGAGAGGCTCGCCGAGTGATCCGGGCTCTTTAGTACGATCAAGTACTGCAATCCTCTTAACACTCTTAGGAAGAACCCTTAGGAAATATTTAGCTGAGAAAGGCCTGTAGAGACGCACTGTTATCAGACCAAGTTTCTCGCCCTTGGTTTCGGCAAGATAATCGATGGTCTCCTTTATAGTTTCACAAACAGAACCCATTGCAATAATCACATTCTCAGCATCGGGTGCACCATAATAATCGAAAGGAAGATAATGGCGACCTGTCAGTTCGGTGATTTCGCCCATATACCTTGCAACAATGTCGGGAACTGCATCATAGTAAGGATTAGCAGCTTCACGTGCCTGGAAATAAACGTCAGGGTTTTGTGCCGTGCCTCTGGTAACGGGTTTGTTAGGATTCAATGCCCTTTCTCTGAATTTAGCAAGAGATTTATCGCTAACCAGCGGTTTGAGGTCTTCAGCCTCGAGCAACTCTACTTTCTGGATCTCGTGTGAGGTCCTGAAACCGTCGAAGAAATGTAAGAACGGGATGCTTGACTTGATGGCCGAAAGATGGGCTACAGCTGCCATATCCATTGCCTCCTGCACACTGGCAGATGCAATGAGTGCAAATCCCGTCTGTCTGGCGCTCATCACGTCGGAATGATCTCCGAAAATAGATAGGGCCTGTGCAGCAAGTGCTCTGGCTGATACATGAAATACTGCCGGAAGAAGTTCTCCTGAGATCTTGTACATATTGGGGATCATCAGGAGAAGGCCCTGGGAGGCTGTGAATGTTGATGTCAGGCTACCTGCCTGAAGGGATCCGTGAACAGCTCCTGCTGCGCCACCTTCACTCTGCATTTCAGTAACTTTAACCGTTTCACCCCACATATTCTTTTTTCCGAATGCTGCCCACTCGTCAATGTACTCTGCCATTGTCGAAGAGGGAGTGATAGGGTAAATAGCAGCGTGCTCACTAAAAAGGTAAGCAACATGGGCGGCAGCATAATTGCCGTCACAGGTGATGAATTTTTTCTCTTTTGCCATTTGATTTTAATGTTTTTT
>JAAYDZ010000057.1 GCA_012728975.1 Bacteroidales bacterium | reverse complement strand
TTAAATCAGTATCAGTTAAAGCCGACTGCTTTTTCATTGACTGTTTCATTATATAGATGCAAAAATAGCACAAAATGTTGCATCGGGTGCAAAATATTTTTGGAGTGATTTTTGTTTGAACATTTATGCTTAATTTTGCATATTGCGTACAATATAAAGAAATGTAGAGAAAGATGAGAAAATTTCTGCTAATTTTTACATTAATCGTTGCTCCATTGCTGTGTATAGCACAGTCACACACCTATCTTGATGCATTGCAAGCCTACCAGATGGGGGAAATAGCTGAGGCTCATTCACTTTTCATCAACGAGATAAAGGCCAATCCCGACAATGATGCCGCCCACTTTTATCTGGCAATGATCTATTCGGCAAGCGAAAATACTCACGCCAAAGCGGAAGAAGAATTCAAAAAGGCTCTCGCCATTGATCCAAATAACTATTGGTATAAATATTCCCTTGCCCTCTTCTACGCTGAAACGGAGAGGATTGAACTGACCACTCTTCTGCTTGAAGAACTGATTGAGGCTTTCCCTAAAAAGAGTGAGCTCTATTTTACGGCAATCAATGCATATCTCAATCAAAATGATATCACAAAGGCTCTTGCCACACTTGATAAAATAGAGGGCAAAATAGGTAAGAATGAGATGATAGGTCTGACAAGAATGGACCTGATGAGCAAACAAGGCACTTATACTGACAAACAACTCTATGATTATCTGGAGAGTTATTATCAGGATTGTCAGAGTCCGAGAATGGCTACAATGCTCGGAGACCGCTACGCTTCGCTTTATAACGACTCCCTTTCACTGTTCTATTACAATCAGGCTATAGATATTGACCAAGGGTATTCTCCGGCATACTACGGTCGTGCACATGTTTTCCAGGCACTCAGACAATACGACCGTTATTTTGAGGATATGAGCGTGTTTATGAAAGATCCGGCGATCTCTCCCCGTCTCAAATCCGAATACCTCAACAATCTGACAGAGTCTTCACAATTTGTTATGGCATTTCCGGAGGAGACGGAGCAAATGGTACTGGACGCATATACTACACATCCGAAAGATGAGGGTATCACCACAATGGCAGGAGTGTTTTTCTACCGAATGGATAAACCACACTATGCTATCGAACTGATGAAGCAGAATGTCGACAATCATCCGGATAATCTTGAAGCTGCCATGCAATACCTGATGTTGCTTTATTACCAAAAACTGTGGGACGAACTGATACCCACATGTGACCGTGTGATTGAACGTTTCGGCTATAATTTTGACATAGTACAGCTTCGGGGTATAGCATACAGCCTGAAGGAAGACTATGAGTCGGCTATCAAGGACTTCAAACTTATCGCAGCATCCGCACCGAAGGACAGTGCAATAATTGTCTTCTCCAACTCAATGTTGGGTGATCTTTATCACCAGAAGGGAGATAGTAAAAATGCCTACAAGCACTACAAAAAGGTACTTAAGACTAATCCGAATTATGCGCCGACTCTCAACAATTACGCATATTACCTCGCTCTGGAGGGCAAAAAGCTTAAAAAGGCCAAGGAGATGAGTGAAATCACCATCAAACAGGAGCCGGACAATCCTACCTATCTCGACACCTACGCCTGGATCCTGCACCTACTCGGGCAGGACATTGAAGCCAAAGCAATATTCAGGCATGCAATGCTCTATGGAGGTAAAGAGAGTGCTGTAATTATGGACCATTACGGTGATGTGCTCTTTGCACTCAAGGAGTATGACCTCGCCTTCGTCTACTGGAATCAGGCAAAAGCACTCGATGACACTCTTGGTATCGAGGAGAAAATTAAAACCAAGAAGGCCGAAATCGGAAGATAACAATGAAGCGGCTCCTACTCATAGTCTTACTGCTGCTTTTCTCTCTGGGAGCATCTGCACAAGATGTTTCACGCCAGTCAGAGCAAAAAAAGCGGCTTGAGGAGGAGATCGAATTTATCAACCGCCAGCTTAAGGAGATACTCTCAAAGGAGAAAGCCAGCACTCTGGAACTGACTCTCATAAGAAAAAAAATATCCAACCGAAAAGCCATCATTGAAGGCATCGATAAGGAAATCGCCGAGATTGGCCGCAATATAAACGCCAAAACCCGCTCAATCCAAACCCTTCAGAGAGAAATCGACACTCTCGAGAGTTATTACGCACGCCTGGTTCGCAATACCTATAAAAACCGCGATACAAAAGTGTGGTTTATGTACCTCTTCGCCAGCGAAAGTATCGGACAGGGCTATCGCAGGTTTTCATACCTGAAAAACCTTGCCAATATAGTCAACGAGCAAGGGATCAAGATTAGGGAAAAACAGGCACAACTCGAACTCGAGAAGAAAGAACTCGAGAATATGAAAAAGGAAGCTGAGGCTACCCGCGCTGAACGCGAAAAGGAGTACAAAGAACTACTTCGCGAGGAGAACATGAGCCGTCAGGTGGCCGACAACCTTTCCAAGAGTCGCAAACAACAAATGCGCGAACTGGAGAAAAAACGCCAGCAGGTGGAAAGACTCAACCGCGAGATAGAGAGCATACTCAGCAAAACCGTCAAAACTCAACAAAAGGAAAAAACACCAATTGACTACACCCTTTCAGGGATGTTTGAGCAAAATAAGGGTAAACTCCCCTGGCCTGTGGCTAAAGGAGTTGTAGTTGGAAAATATGGTGTCCATTACCACCCTGTCTATAAGAATCTCAAATTGCCGGAAAATAATGGCATCGATATCTCCACTTCAAAAAATGCCGAAGTGCTTTGCGTGTTTGACGGAGTTGTAAAACAGATTATCATGATGCCGGGCTACAACCAGTGCGTACTTATCCAGCACGGCAACTACTTTACATTCTACTGCAAACTGAAAAAGGTGAATGTCAAAAACGGGGACAAAGTGACTACAGGGGAACCGATCGGCATCCTCAACGAAGAGGGCAATACTTCGGAACTGCATTTCCAGATCTGGAAGGGAACCACAAAGCAGAATCCTGCAGTATGGTTAAGGCCACGTTGATTAAGGATTATTTCACTCCAAGGACTTTACGAAGAAAACCACCCGTATAGGAGGCAGCACAAGCAGCTACCTGCTCCGGAGTGCCCTCAGCAATAATCTGACCTCCCGCCTTGCCTCCTTCCGGACCGAGATCTATCAGATAGTCGACTGATTTGAGTACATCCAGATTATGCTCGATGATAACAACCGTATTTCCTTGATCCACCAGACGCCGAAGTACCTTGAGAAGCACTTTTATATCCTCAAAATGAAGTCCTGTCGTTGGCTCATCCAGAATATAGAGGGTATTGCCGGTATCTCTTCTGGCAAGTTCTGCAGAGAGTTTGAGACGCTGGCTCTCACCACCGCTGAGGGTAGTGCTCTGTTGCCCTAGTTTAAGGTATCCCAGCCCCACATCTTTGAGTGTGCGGAGCCTTTGCGATATGGAAGGTATCGCTTCAAAAAAATCATAAGCTTGGGAAACGGTCATATTGAGAACATCGTTGATGCTTTTTCCCTTATATTTGACCGCGAGGGTATCCGGCTTATAACGCAGCCCGTTGCACTCCTTACAGGTAACATAGGCAGGGGGCAGGAAATTCATCTCTATCACCTGTACCCCGGCTCCTTTGCAAACCTCGCATCGGCCTCCCTTTACATTGAAAGAAAATCTGTTGGCTTTGAATCCTCTGACTTTTGCATCAGGAGTCTCTCCGAATAGTCTTCTAATGTCAGTAAATACATTTGTATAGGTAGCGGGATTACTGCGCGGCGAGCGTCCTATAGGTGCCTGATCTATCTCGATAATCTTGTCGATATTTTCGATTCCGTATATAGTTTTATAAGGCAGCACCTTGTATTTGGATCTGTAGAAATGGCGGCTGAGAATAGGCATCAGGGTCTCATTGATAAGCGAGGATTTTCCACTGCCGCTTACACCGCTGATGCCCACAAATAGACCTAAGGGGAGGTTGAGAGTGACATTTTTAAGATTATTGCCGCTGGCTCCTACGAGAGTTATCTGTTTCCCATTGCCTTTAAGGCGAACAGAGGGGATCTCTATTGATTTACGTCCGAGGAGATAATCAATAGTGAGACTTTGACAACCGCTGTAAGCAATTTCTTCGGGAGGACCATTGTAGAGTAGCTCTCCACCCTTCTCTCCTGCACCTGGACCGAGGTCTATCAACCAATCTGCTTTTTCCATCATCTGTTGATCGTGTTCCACCACCATCACGGAGTTGCCTTCATCTCGAAGCGCCTTTAGGGAATTAATGAGCTTTAGATTATCTCTCTGATGGAGACCGATACTGGGCTCATCAAGGATATAGAGCACATTGACCAGCTTGGAACCGATCTGGGTAGCCAACCGTATACGCTGACTTTCACCACCGCTAAGCGAGCGTGTAGTGCGATCAAGGGAGAGATAATCCAGTCCTACTTCCTTTAGGAAACCTATTCTGTCTTTGAGCTCCTTGAGAATATCTTCAGCTATGAGTTGTTGCCTCGAGGAGAGTTTCTTATGGAGTCCGCAGACCCATTCATAAAGGGTATCGATCTCCATTTGGGTCACTTCGGCAATATTTTTATCATCTATTCGGAAACAGAGAGACTCGCTCTTGAGTCGCGTGCCATTGCACACCGGACAGACCATTTCATCCACAAAGAGTTCTTTCTTATCCCAAACCTTGTCGCTCTCCTCATTGTTGTGATAAATCAACGCCAACACCCCCTGGAAAGAGGACATTTCCATATTGGATCCTTTACCTATCCTCAGGAGCTCCTCCGAACCATAGAGGATAAGATTTAACGCATCCTCGGAAATCGTACTGATAGGATCATGCAGCGAGAAACCGTATTTGGAAGCAATAGCCTCCAAATATCTGAAAGTGGAATTATCCCTCAGCGCTCCGATACTCTCGATACCTCCACCGACGATAGATTTGGAAAGATCCGGAATTATCTTGCTGATATCAACGGTAGCGATGGTACCCAATCCCTTACAGTGAGGACAGGCACCCTGTGGAGAATTGAACGAAAAGGTGTGAGGAGCCGGTGTCGCAAAGGAGAGTCCACTTTCAGGGCAAATCAGATGGCGGCTCAGGTGCTCAATGGAATTATCCTCCAGTCTTACAATTGCCAGAGAACCTTTGCCCTGATGTAGTGCAGTTAGCACCGATTCTCTGATTCGTTTGCGCTCCTCTTCACGGGGAATTAGTTTGTCCACTACCAGTTCTACAAAATGGACCTTATAGCGATCGAGTGGCTTGACATCGGAGAGCCATTGCATCTCTCCGTCAATGCGCACCTGGCTGTATCCTTTACGGATAAGTTGTTCAAAGAGTTCCTTGTAATGGCCTTTACGTCCCTTTACGAGAGGCGCCAATAACAGAATTTTCTCTTCTTTGTGGTTTTCTATGATAAGATCGGTAATCTGCTCATCCGTATAGCGTATCATCTTTTTTCCGCTCTCCGGCGAAAATGCATCCGCTGCACGAGCATAGAGAAGACGGAAGAAGTCATATATTTCGGTTATGGTGCCGACCGTCGAACGTGGATTACGGCCGGTAGTCTTCTGCTCTATGGCAATTATGGGACTCAGACCTTTGATATCATCCACATCAGGTCTTTCGAGGATACCTATAAATTGCCGCGCATAAGCGGATAGAGTCTCCATATAGCGGCGCTGTCCCTCCGCATAGATGGTATCAAACGCAAGGGAGGATTTGCCACTACCGGAAAGTCCTGTCACTACTACGAGCCTGTTACGCGGAATTGACAGGTCAATATTCTTGAGGTTGTGGACCCTCGCACCGGTAATTTCAATATAGTCGGTGCCTCCGCCCATAACATTAACCGAGGAAGGGGTTTGTAGAGTATTCGTATCCTATGGTTGTTTCGGGACCATGGCCGGGCATTGCCCTTGTAGCGCTGTCCAGAGAGAGGAGCTTCTGAGTAATGCTCTCTATCAACTGATCATAGTTGCCTCCGGGAAGATCTGTGCGCCCAATACTCCCTGCAAAAAGTGTATCACCACAAAAGAGTAGTTTTTGTTTTTTATAATGAAAACAAACAGAACCCTGGGTATGACCTGGTGTATGGAGAACTTTGAATTTGGTTGTACCAAATTCTATAGTGGAGTTATCAGTGATATTGAGCATCTCGCAGGTTATGGGCTTCATATTAAAACCAAAATAACTGCACGACTCGTGGGCCGAAAGGGCGAAATTGCGATCATTGGGATGGATATAAGCCTTGAGATCCCATTTGTCAGCAACGCCTTGCACACCCATTACATGATCAAAATGGCCATGGGTAAGGAGGATTTTGACAGGAGTGAGGGAGTTTTCTTCAACAAACTTCTCCAAGCGTCCCAATTCATTATCATCCTTGCATCCCGGATCTATAATCACACATTCGCGGGTGTCATCCCAAATAAGATAGCATCCCACTCTCAATTCATTAAAAAAGAAACATTTATAATTGACCATAATAAGAGATTTGTACGAATAATTGCAAAAATACGAAAAAGAGTTTGTATTTTTGTCAATAACGCAATTTTATCAGGAGCTATGCACATCGCTATCGCAGGAAAT
>JAAYDZ010000056.1 GCA_012728975.1 Bacteroidales bacterium | reverse complement strand
GATAACCTCCAGAGGTGCACCCGAACGTGTAGCATAATCAATCAATTCTTCTCTGGTTGCAGGCCAGGGAGCATCTTCAAGTTTCGATGCGAGCTCTAATGTCCAATACATATCTATCCTGAGTTTTTATGGTTTCTAAAAATGGGCTGCAAATATATATAAAAATATATATAACAAAAAACTATTTTAAGGAATCCAGTAATCATCTTCTTGTCCGGAGTGATAACACAAGTAACGGGCCAGAGTGAAAAGATAGTCTGAAAGGCGATTTATATACCTGATAGCAACCAGGTCTTGTTCACTTTTATCTTCTATCTGCACAGCCATCCTTTCGGCTCTGCGACATACTGTACGGGCGATATGACACTTTGATGAGAGTGCCGGAGAGGCGGGCAGAATAAAGGCTTTCTGAGCAGGAATGGCACTTGTCATTCTGTCGATTTCGGACTCAAGAAATGAAATTTCAACTTCATCAAGAGGTTTGAGTTTTGCCACTTGATGGTCAGAGGCTAGATGTGCGGAAGCCTGCATTAGGAATATTTGTATGCGTCTCAACTGGAAATCGTCGTCTAGCTCTGAGCGCAGAAGTCCCAGCCAGGAGATCAGTTCGTCCATATCGCCGTAGGCCATTACCCTGTGGTGTGCCTTACTGACACGTTTGCCACCAACCAGTGAGGTGGTACCGTTATCGCCTTTTTTTGTATAGATTTTCATTGAGGTTATTGTTGTATTTGTTCTATTATTTGCGAAGCGGATTGGGGGTGTCTTATTCTACCATAACATCGATTTTTTGCAGCCCTTTTTAGGCCAATCTGTTCTATTTTAATTTCTCTTTTTTGCGACACCTATTCATAGTGTCCGATACTATCTTGCCATCTATCATCCGTACTATGCGATTTGCATGACGTGCTATACCCTCTTCATGCGTCACCAGGATAATGGTGTTTCCCTGTCTGTGGATTTCTCCGAATAGGCTCATCACATCCTCCGAAGTTGCAGTGTCAAGGTTGCCCGTCGGTTCATCTGCGAGGATAATCGATGGGCGTGTGACCAACGCCCTGGCGAGTGCAACCCTTTGTCTTTGGCCTCCCGAAAGTTCGTTAGGCTTGTGCTCCATTCTATTTTCCAGCCCCACTGCTGCCAGTGCCTCACGCGCCCTTCGCTCCCGTTTTTTGCGTGGAATCCCGGCATAGGCCAACGGCAGTGCCACATTTTCAAGTGCGGTGTACCTCGGTAGCAGGTTGAATGACTGAAACACAAATCCTATCTCGCGGTTTCTGATGCCTGCAAGGTCATCGTCATTCATCCCGCTGATGCTCTGTCCGTTGAGACTGTAAGTGCCATCCGAAGGGACATCGAGGCATCCGAGTATGTTCATCAAAGTGGACTTCCCTGAACCCGAAGGCCCCATTATCGCCACAAATTCATTTTTTCTGATAGTCAAGTCAACCCCGTCAAGTGCCCTGACGGTCTGATTCCCCATTTGATAGTGCTTTTTTACTCCCTCCGTCCTGATAATCTCTTTCCTCATCTCTCTGCTCTTTATATTTCAAATAATAATCTTTCAAAAGCCTTACGGCCCTGAGACCTTCGTCGCCCAAAGATAGAGAATATTTGTTGACGAACATCTCGATATGTTGTTTTAGTACGCCTTCGGAAATTTCCTGCGCATGCGCTGCAACATAACTTCCGGAGGCTACCGGATTCTCCATAGCGTATAGAATACTTTTGCGCAACACTCTTTCAACCTTTTGTGCAAATTCCTCCCCGAGAATTCTCCTTACGGCAATTCCCCCGAGGGGAATGGGAGCTCCGCTGTTCTTTTGCCACCAGCTTCCTAGGTCGCATACCAGTTCCAAACCCTGCTCAGCGTAGGTGAAACGGCTCTCGTGAATCAGAACCCCGAGATCACATTCTCCGGAAAGAACGCTTCGCCCAATATCCGAGAAAAGCATTGGTACCTTTATTCCGCGCCCTTCAAAGGCAAGGTCATAGAGTAGCGCACCGGTGGTATATATCCCCGGAATGGCTACTCTTGGCTTCTTCAGTGATGCAGCGGCTTGATTGCCAGCCTTACAGACGCATAATGGTCCGCAGTTGTACCCAAGCGCAGAACCGCTCTCTAACATCCGGTAGTGCTCCATAACGTTGAACCAGCCGTGATAACTCAACTTGGAGATATTGTAAGTACCGGAAACGGCGCTCAGATTGAGATCCTCTACATCAGATAGGGTGACATCAAAAGAGAGTCCCTCGGTATCGACTAGTCCCTCCACCATAGCATGAAACATAAAGGTGTCATTTGGGCAGGGTGAGAATGCGAGAGAGACCTTCATCAACGTGCCCCTCCTGCTGCTTCTGAAGCCTTTGTAAGCAGTTGTGTGCAAGTGTTCTCAAGTGCGGAGAAAGCAGCCCGAATGTTCCATCGGCTCTTGTCGCGTTCACCGACCTCATTGGAGACAGCACGCAACTCTGTAAAGGGTACTTTTTCCATCAGGCATACATAAAAGAAGGCTGCTCCCTCCATACTCTCAATCTGGGGTGAAAAGCACTCAAGGCGGCGGAGATTCTGCTCTAGAATGCCCGTTAAGGTTTGAAAGGTGATGCCGATTGCATCCCTTACTCCTTCAAGAGGACCTGTGACCGGATAAGGATCGCGAACTTTGAGCAGACCGTCAACAAAGGGTAGTGTGTTGGCGTCAAGCATCGCGTAATCGAAAAGTGTTTGGAAGCCTCCACGCGTTTCGATGCCCATATCGCCAAATTGCTCCACCGTTATATGGGCTACGCTGCCGATCGGAAATTCCTGCGAGTAACTGCCCGCGATACCGATATTAACCACCAGATCGTATGGCTCTCCTCCGGAAAGGAGTGCAGAGTTGAGGATTTTTGTCAGATTGTAGCATGTAGCTGCTACTCCTATGCCTGTCACTGCAAACTCCACATCAAGAAGTGCAGCATCCATCGGCGAGATTCTTTCATAAGCTATTTCTGCATAATGCAGCTCTTCAGCAGTTGCAGCTGTAAATAATAGTCTCATAGCAGGCACTAAAATAGTTATTAGTTAGAACTTATTCAAATATTATTTGTAATATTGCCTTATTATAATACTTGATAATGGAATACGATAAAACAGACGAATTTGATGTGGAGGTGACCGATCAACTCGCTTCACATTACAGAGAGATTCTGAGATTGTTGGGAGAAGATCCAACCAGAGAGGGACTTATAAAGACACCTGAGAGGGTTGCACGTTCGATGCAGTTTCTTACCAAGGGTTATGAAGAGGATGGTTCGGCAATTATACAATCTGCGATGTTTCGGGAAGAGTATCAACAAATGGTAGTAGTTAAAGATATTGAACTCTATTCTATGTGCGAACACCATATGCTTCCCTTTTATGGTAAGGCTCACATTGCATACGTTCCGAATGGATATATAACTGGTCTGAGCAAAATAGCCCGTGTGGTGGAAACTTTTGCTCGCCGTTTACAGTTGCAGGAACGCCTTACTGTTCAGATCAGGGATTGTATTCAGAACAACCTAAATCCTCTTGGAGTGGCAGTGGTAATCGAGGCCTCTCACATGTGCATGCAGATACGCGGAGTTCAGAAACAGAACTCAGTCACCACTACGTCAGCTTTTACCGGAGCTTTCCTTAAGGACAGCCGAACGCGCAACGAATTTTTTGACATAATTGGCACTAAACTGCATTAGTTACGGGTTGCGGGGTACGAGTTACGGGCACGAATAATTAACAATTTAGAGTATGAAAATAGTAATCGCAGGGGCAGGCGAGGTTGGAAGTCATCTTGCAAGGATGCTAAATGACGAATACCACGATCTTATAATTATTGATGAGAACGAAGAAAACCTAGCTCACATCAGTGAAAACATAGACGTACTGATTGTCCAGGGCAATCCTACTTCCATTAGTGTTCTTGCTGAGGCAGGAGTGGAGAGTGCTGACCTCTTTGTAGCTGTAAGTCCTGCGAAGGATCAGAACATCAATATCATTTCTGCGCTTCTGGCTAAACAGATGGGTGCCAAAAGAGTTACTGCACGAATCAATAATGATGAATACCTCGATTATCAAAACAAATTCCTATTTAAGGAACTTGGTATTGACATGCTGTTTTATCCTGAAAAAAGTGCAGCGGATGAGATTGTGGACTTGCTCAAGAAATCAGAATTGTCGGACTTTGTGGGCTTCGCAAACGGACGTCTGCAACTGGTCGTTATAAAACTTGAAGAGGGAGCCCCACTTGTGGGCAAATGTCCTGCTGATTTCGATTATCCTGCTGAAGACCTTCCTTTCAGGACTGTAGCAATCGCTAGAGGAGATGAGACCATTATCCCGCATCGGGAGACCATATTCAAGGTCAACGACTTAGTCTATGTCATCGCACGTAAGGAAGCTGTGAGCGAAGTAATGTCCTACTCGGGTAAGAAGGAGATCGAAATACGTCGTATTACCATTCTCGGAGGTGGAAAAATAGGCGAAATTCTCGCTAGAAGATTGGAACCTACTGCTGATTTCATAAAGATTATCGAGATCAATAAAGAGCGATGCGAAATTCTCTCGGAGCGGCTGGACAAAACGCTTGTCATAAATGGAGATGGACGTAACTCCGATTTTCTCTATGAGGAAGATGTGAAGAGCTGCGATGCTTTCGTAGCTGTAACATCCAGTTCGGAAACCAATATTCTCTCCTGCGTTGCAGCCAAAAGAATGGGCGTAGCCAAGACCATCGCCGAAGTGGAAAACCTCGAATACATACGTCTTGCAGAGGAGATAGGCGTAGATTCGGTAATAAACAAAAAACTTATCGCTGCCAGTCGTATTTTCCGTGTAACTC
>JAAYDZ010000055.1 GCA_012728975.1 Bacteroidales bacterium | reverse complement strand
TGCTATTAAATTTGGATAAGTGACAGATTAATTTACTGTCTCAAACAAGCGCACTGTCAGCTTATCAGTGGCAATAAGACCGATTATAGGGAATGAAATAATATTTATTCGAACGAATTTATTCTTCATGGACATACTTTTTTTATTACTTTTGTCAGTTGAGGAAAGATTTACGACCGATTGGGATCACTCTGTTTTGTTTGATTTATATTATTCTTGACGGTTACTATAATGCGACCTGATTTATATACTGCAGTAGTTTTTGCAGCGGCAACAGTACTCACCTTACTGGGCATTGTATTGCTCGGTATCAGCATCAGAATTGAGGAAAGAACTGTTAACTTGCGTCTTGCAAGGGGATTTCTCGCTCTGGCTTATTTTATGCTCGCATTACCCTCTTTTGTTTCATTCTTTTATGAGGGCAGAGCCAATCCAATGTATATTGAGATTATTACTCCTGCTGTTTCAACCATTCAATCAACGTTCTTTACATTTACGATACTTACTATCCTCTTACCTACTGATATCACTCGTCGACAGATAGTATGGCATGCAGCGATTGTGATTGGAGCACTTATTCTCTATTTTGTAACAGCATTTAATCTTAATAACTACCGTTGCGCCGTCAATATTGGTGTAACAGCTTACCTCTGTTTGCTGATTTTCTACACGTGGCTTTTCATAAAGAAATACGCTACAAGTCTCCGAAAATTGGAAGATTATTATGACGAAGATGAACAGGGACGTCTCAAATGGGTTAAAAACAGTTTTTATGCTGCACTTTCTATAGGTATCCTCGCCTCCGTCGCCACCTACTTTCCTTTATGGATGCGCGTTTGTTTCATATTTACATACCTCCTTTTTTACACCTGGTTTGTGATTCGTTTCTCAAATTATGTAACCAAAATCGACTTCTATCTCTCTGCGACAACCCGTAAAGCTGAACTGATTTTCACAACACCCCGCGATCAGGAAGATATTACAACTGAAAGATCCACTGAAAATGATCCTGTTAATGAGACGGAATTGAAAAAAGCTCTTGAAAAATGGGTTTTGGATGAAGGATATATAAAGGGAGATGTCAGCACTGAAGAGATAGCCAGGGCATTGGGGACAAACCTACTCAATTTGCGCAGCTATTTCCATGACTATATGTCGTCTGATTTTCGCACTTGGCGTAATGAGTTGCGTATTCGCAAAGCCCAGGAACTTATCGCCGATCATCCCGATATGTCGCTCAACCAAATAGCTATACAGGTGGGATTTGTCACACGAAGCAACTTCTACCTGTACTTCAAGAAAATAACGGGACAGTCTCCCGCAGATTATCGCGATCAGATAGCTGCCAATAAATGATTATTGGTTATTGGATAAAAAAAGGTTGGAGCATGAGGCCCCAACCCAAATAGAATGTCATCAAATACGGCTATATGCCTAATCAATTTACTGTCTCGAAAAGGCGGATAGTCTGTCTGAATCTATAATCTTCCCAAGAATCAATGTAATCAAGGTATAATGTACAGAATGTCATATACCAATACGTATCTTGCGTCCCGGTCGAAGAGGTATAATAACCATAAGTGCCTACGCCATCCAGTTCATCTTCTGGAAACGGGTGGTTAAGATCATACTCATATTGACCTCCGGCAGGAAAACGGCGAATCACATCATTATCGTTGTCACTATTCCAAAAGTCCGCTAAAATAATATCATCTACAGTTGTGTTCGTCCCGTAAAGGAGGCGTGAAGTCACCTTAACGTGGGTGTCGTTACCTTGGTCAATGCGCTCATACTTCCAGGCTGTCTCCATATTAGTGCCTTTGTAGCGAAGCGCATAAGTGACATGGTTAAAATTGACGCGAAAGTCACTTGTCATTGCGATGTCCTGGCCTTTAACAGTTACATTTTCGGGGATATTATTATAAGACAAGTTACTATTTGCCGGGATGTTGCTATTAAATCTTACCACATGGGTAGGAATATGTGGGAGAATATATGGCCTGATATCCAACGGAAATATAGAGATCCATTCGGATTGACTCGGCAGATGGTAGTATTTATCGCCAATTTGGATATTAGTAAATTGGTCAACTGCTTGAGTAAAGGTAAAGTAACCGCTTGCGGTGCATGATGTCTCACTTGTCACGAAATCTTGACCATCAGGCCGAATGTTATACACAGCAACAAGACTCAGCGGATTGAGCAGAGGAGGTGCCTTGGGAATTCTGAAGGTTTGGTTCCCATAGATAATGATGATGATATCACCACTCTCGATAATAGTAAGGTTAGCATCACCGTCCTGGCCGGCAGGACCCGGAGGACCTTGAGCGCCCTCTGCACCATCATTACCGGCAGGACCCTGAGAACCCGGAGGGCCTTGAGCCCTTATCGGTATTCCAAGGGAATTCTTCATTAGCTGCCATGTCTTTCCACCGTCAAGACTCATCTCCCAATATAAGTTGGAGTTGATTCTTAATAGCGGGGTGATACCATCTTTACCATCGGTACCGGAAACTCCCTGAGGACCTTGGGCTCCATCTTTACCATCCTTGCCATCGGCGCCTGGAGTACCAGGGACACCCTGAGCTCCATCCTTGCCATCGGCTCCATCCTTACCGTCTCTACCATCTTTACCATCCTGGCCATCCTGGCCGTCTTTACCTTGAGCCGGTATCATATTACCGTCTGAATCAAGCAGGAACTCGCCGTTAATGGTCCAGTAGAGCAGACCATCTTCATGTTGCTTAACGCCGATATCAGGTGTGATACCGTCAACACCATCTTTTCCGTCGGTTCCGTCTTTACCATCCTTACCATCATTGCCATCGGCACCGTCAGTGCCGTGCTTGAGAATGATCTTACTACCATCGCTCATGGTAAGCTCATAACCGCTCTTGTCAGCCAGCTCCTTATAGGACACTATGCTCAACTTATTGGTCAGAGCATCCACCAGACCTTTGATGGTGCCAATCTCCGAGTTAGCATTACTCGTCAACTGTTCCAAGTTCTCTAACAAGGCCTCTAGCGTGGCGACCTTAGCCTTTTGCTCTTCCAGATCATTGGCTTGCTCTTGATTCTGCTTTCTCAGAAAATCGATCTCATTCCAAAGCTCATCCAAGTCAACACAGCCGACAATAAGGAACATCGCCACAAGCGTAATTGTTGCGAAAAATTTTTTCATATTGATAAATTTTAGTTGGGTTTATTGCTTGGTAAATTCTGCTGATAATAATTTTTATAAAGATACTATGCTTTAAGTAATCATAAAAGATGATAGGTGGTCTATTTTATACAATTACGCTAAATAGACCACTCTATTTTGAAATAGAGTGGATAGAACATCGTCTAAGAGGACATAAAAGAAATGCATAAATATAGTTTTTAAAATGTGCAGGAATTAGTTTGGAATAAAAAAATTACTAATTTTGTCGGCCTAATAATATTTAAACATGGCTCAGATCACCCTGTTTATGTTGGTTAGTTCCACTTTTTGAAGTTAAATTTTATGTATCAAGATTTATATAGTTCAGTAACTTTCGCACAGATTATTGTGCTCGTCGTCTTGGGTATTGTGCTATTAAACTTCCGTATTAGAGTGGAGAAAAAAACCTTTAATTTGCGTCTTGCAAAAGGGTTTCTGGCACTGTCATATTTTATGCTGGCAGTGCCGGCCTTTATCGAATATTTTTTTGACGGAGGATTCAATCGTATGTGGGTTGAAATATTCACGCCTCCCGGAGCTTCCATTCAATCCATGTTTTTTACCTTCACATTTCTTACTATTCTTCAACCCATTTCTATGAGTCGCAAACAGATACTGTTGCATGCAGCACTCATATTTGGAGTGATCATACTCTATCTGCTGGCAGCATTCAATTTACAGCAATATCATTGGGTTATCTACATCTTTTTAGCTGCTTATTTCTGTCAGCTGGTGTTTTACGTAAGGCTATTTAAAAAGAAATACGCAGTAAGTATAAAACAGTTGGAGGATTATTATGACGAGGATGAACAGGGACGCCTCAGATGGGTAAAAATCAGTTTCTATGCTGCACTGTCTTTAGGTATCATTGCTTCTGTGTCAGCCTATTTCCCGTTTAAATTCTACGTTGTTTTTGTGATGATATACATCATATTTTATGCGTGGTTTGCTATTCGCTTCATTAATTTCTTGTCCAACTTTGATTTTTATCTTTCCGCGACTGCCCGCGAACCGGAACAAATTCCATCTGAATCTGAAATACTGGTGGATATGGATGCCGAGAGAGAGAAGCAATTGAAAAAATCACTCGAACAATGGGTTTTGGATGGAGGATACACGAAAGGAGATATCAGCACTGAAGAGATAGCCAAGGTATTGGGGACCGACTTGCTCTTTTTGCGTAGCTATTTTCGCAACAATATGCCGTGTGATTTTCGCACCTGGCGCAATGAATTACGTATCCGCAAAGCTCAGGAAGTCATTTCCGAGAATCCGGAAATTTCAATCAATCAAATAGCACAACAGGTGGGGTTTGTCACACAAAGTAACTTTTACCTCTACTTCAAAAAAATAACGGGATGCTCTCCCACCGATTTTCGTGACAACAAAGCTGTCAGGAAATGATGCGCTATGCGCAATGAGTCACAACTTAGAACCAACTCGACTTCCCATACTTAAATTCACCGCGCAACTCGCAACCACGTAACTCGGATTTTTTTAGTAATTTTGCCCGTCATGGGCAACACGATTACATTTTTGGGTACAGGCACGTCACAGGGTATCCCGATGATAGGATGCGGGTGTGAAGTTTGCTCTTCTTCCGATACTAGAGACAAAAGACTCAGGACTTCAGCCCTCATAATCTATGAGGGAATTTCAATCCTCATAGATGCAGGACCGGATTTCAGACAGCAGATGCTTCGGGAAAAGATCTCCCATCTGGATGCCATCATCCTTACACACCAGCATAAAGATCATACAGGCGGTCTTGACGATGTGCGTGCACTCAACTACCTTGAGAAATGCGCTACCCCGATTTATTGTGAAAAAAGAGTAGAGCAATCTCTTAGAATGGAGTACTCCTATGTTTTTGCCCAACAAAAATACCCCGGAGTCCCGGAATTCAACATAAAAATCATCGATGATACCCCGTTCACAATTACCGGATTCAACGGAACGGAAGTAACTATTATTCCGATCAGGGTGATGCACTATCGACTCCCTATATTGGGATTCCGCATAGGCGGTCTTACATATATCACCGATGCAAATTTTATCGCAGATGAAGAATATGAAAAACTCACCGATACATCAATATTTGTAATTAACACAGTCAAACGCACCAAACATATCTCCCATTACTCACTTCCCGAGGCGATAAAGGTTGCCGAAAGAGTTGGAGCTCAGCGTACATTTATCACACATCTATCCCATCAGCTGCCCCCACACGCGCAGCTCAAAAAAGAACTCTCCGTACAACCATTCAGCATTGAGCCGGCTTATGACGGGCTCACAATTGAATTTTGATATAAATTATGAAACGTACACTACTTACATTCGCACTTCTGCTCCTGACAATTACAGGATTTGCCTGCACCAACCTCATTATCACGAAAGGGGCCTCAACAGACGGCTCCGTGATGGTAACATACGCCGCTGACAGCCATACCAGATATGGTACGCTGGTCCACTACCCCGCAGCGAAACATAGGGCCGGCACAATGCTTCCGATATACGAATGGGGCAAAGACCGTTACCTTGGCACAATACCTCAGGTTGAAAAGACATACAATGTCATCGGTAATATGAACGAGCACCAGCTCATAATAGGTGAATCTACCTGGGGTGGCCTGGAAGAACTCGTGGACCCCGATGCCATACTCGATTATGGGTCACTAATATATATCACCCTTCAAAGAGCACGAACTGCACGCGAAGCAATTACTCTGTACACCTCACTTGCCGATCAATATGGTTACGCCTCGGTTGGAGAATCTATCTCCATAGCTGATCCTAATGAGGCCTGGATATTGGAAATCATCGCACGCAAGCCAGAAGTCGTAAATGGCGTGAATATTCGTAAGGGTGCAGTATGGGTGGCCGTACGTATACCTGACGGCCATATCTCGGCTCATGCCAACTGCGCCCGTATCACTACATTCCCGCTTAACGATCCTGAAAACTGCCTCTATTCGCCGGATGTAATCTCACATGCCAGAGAACTGGGACTATATGAGGGCAAAGATGAGGAGTTCAGCTTCGCTGACACCTATTGTCCGCTAGATTTTGGAGCAATGAGAGGTTGCGAAGCGAGAGTCTGGAGTTTTTTCCACAAACATGGTGCTGAAGATATGACTAAATATATCGACCACGCTTCGGGTCACAATCCCGAAAGCAGACTACCGCTCTCTGTCAAGGCAAAACATAAGCTCTCCGTTACTATGGTTGCCGATATGATGAGGGATCATTTTGAAGATACACCATTTGACATGCGCAATGATATCGGTGCCGGAGGAAATACCCTTCCCTACCGCTGGAGACCGATGAGCTTTGAAATCGACGGTGAAGAATATATCAACGAAAGGGCAATTGCCACACAGCAGACAGGATTTTGGTTTGTAGGACAAGCCCGTAACTGGCTCCCTGATGCGATAGGTGGTATCTTCTGGTTTGCCGTGGATGATGCAGGTACTTCACCTCTTACGCCTGTCTACTCCTCTTCTACAGGTATCTCAGAACATTATGCCCTCGGCAACGGCAGTATGATTGAATATTCACCTACTTCTATGTTCTGGCTCACCAATCGCATTGCGCAATTTGCATACCTGCGATATGACGAAATTGGAGCTGAAGTGGTTGCCATAGTTCGCGCTCACGAAAAGGGAATGGTGGAAAAAGTTGCCTCTGCAGATGAACAAGCCCTTCTTCTCCATAGCAAATCTCCTCGCAGAGCGATAAAATATCTGACATCCTTCTCTACAAACGAAGCCAATGCACTATTTGATAAGTGGAGTAATCTTGACAAATATCTCCTGGTGAAATATATCGACGGCAATACCAAACGTCAGGACGAAAACGGGGCTTTCATTACCAATGGACACTCCGCTACAATCCCTCCCGGACCTATTCAAAAGGGTTACAACGAGCGCTTCAAACGCGCTATAGTAAATGAGATCGGAGAAAAGATAAAAGTTGTGAAATAAATTTACCTTAAAGCAGTGAGTTAAAGCGTCACCTGTGAAATCCTGCCGATAAGCGCCGGATCGTAGGGGTGTTCTACTTTTATATAATTGTCAGTATAGCCTAACATCATCCCTCCTTTACGGGTACTCTCGAAAAGCACAGGCAGCGTACGGCCCCTGTTTGCAGCATAAAACTCCGCATTCAACCTGTCAGAAAGCTGCTTAAGACGTGATGCGCGCACTCTTTTTACGCTCTCCTGCACCTGATCAGGCATAGTTGCGGCCGGCGTCCCGACTCTCCTTGAATAAGGGAATATATGAAGAAATGCAGGTCTTATTCTCTCCAGAAATGAATAAGTCTGCTCAAATTCTTCATCTGTCTCCCCGGGAAATCCAACTATTACATCAATCCCAAAAAACACCCTGCTGAAGTGCTGCTCCGGCGACTCCATCTTCTCTCTTATCATCTCAATGCGAGATTCAAAAAGAGCAGTTGTATAGCGACGGCGCATCCTTTTCAGTACAGCATCACAACCCGATTGAATCGGAATATGGAAATGTGGAAGGAATTTAGAGCCTGAAGCTATCCACTCCACAATCTCTTCCGTGAGAAGATTGGGCTCAATGGAGGAAATCCTGTATCTGGCGATACCCTCTACCCTATCGAGCTGCCTAAGCAATTCGAGGAAGGACTCTCCGGTACTTTTGCCAAAATCTCCTGTATTTACACCCGTGAGAACAATCTCAACTATGCCGGAAGAAGCAATTTCTTCGGCCTGTGATACCAGAGTAGAAATGGGAATATTACGACTCTCACCTCGAGCTAAGGGCACCGTACAGTAGGCACAATGATAGTCGCAACCATCCTGTACTTTGAGAAAAGAACGGGTCCTCTCCCCCGAAGAATATGCCGGAAAAATTGATTTTACCCCCTCTATCGGAGATACTACAGAAAGTCTGCTCCCCTGTCTTTGCTCCGATTCCTGATTCTGCTTCTTAGCCTGAAGCATACGATGAAGGGTTTCAAAAACCTCTTCCTTGTGAGCATTACCGAAGAGTACCGTCACTCCCTCTATTTGCAGCACCTCCTGGAGCTTTAGCTGTGCATAGCAACCTGTAACCCCTATCAGAGCATCCGGAGAGAGTTTGTGAAGTTTTCGTATGAGATTACGGCACTTTTTATCGGAGTGTTCGGTAACAGAACAGGTATTGACCACATAGATATCGGCGGGACTATTTGCTCTCACCTGACGATATCCCGCATTTGCAAAGGACCTGGCGATAGTGGAGGTCTCTGCAAAGTTTAGTTTGCATCCCAGAGTAGCAAATGCCACCGTATGTTGTGCGGACTTTTCCATCAAGTATCAAAAGCTCAGGGTTATGGAAGAGGCATGCACCTGACCTCCAACGGGAGGATTGTATTTGGTGACAGTAACGGTAGCGTCTGTAATGAGTGGAAACTCATTGCGCACCGCATTAAGGATACGATATGCCACGTTCTCAAGAAGATTGGAGGGTTGTGCCATCTCACGGGCAATCAGAGCATATATTTGCGAATAATCGAGGGCATCCCCAAGATTATCCGACTCTGAGGCTGCCTTTACCGGATATTTGCACTCAAAATCGACCCTAAAGCGATTACCCACCTTGCGCTCATACTCAAGACAACCGTGATAAGCGTAAAACTCCATATTTTCCAGTTTCAATTTAGCCTCCATAGTAGTTAACTTTATGCCTGGAGCACAAACACACAGGGACGTTTACCGATGATTATCGGGGAATTGTTCCAGTCGGCCACGGTGCGGGTGCGAATGTACTGCCCGGGCAAGGTTAAGTCAGCTGCAATGCAGATAGTGGTTGTTTCTTTGCAGCAAGTGAGCAAATCTTCCATCAATGAGTCGTTGCGATAGGGTGTTTCAATGATAATCTGAGTCTGGTGCAGCTGTCGTGAGATTTTTTCCAATTGTTCTATTCTGGCTCTGCGTTCCTGCTTTTTAATGGGCAGATAGCCGGTAAAAGCAAAGCACTGACCATTCATTCCTGATGCCATCAATGCCATCATCAGAGAAGAGGGTCCTACATAAGGTACAACCTCGATATCATACTTATGCGCAAGTTCAACCAGCAACGCACCGGGATCGGCAACTGCCGGGAGTCCCGCTTCCGAGATAAGTCCCGCATCTTGCTCTTTCAGGAGTCGTGCATATCCTTCGATTTTTTCGCGAGTTGTATGCTCGTTAAGCTCATAAAGGGTCAGATTGTCGATTTTTCCCTTCAATCCCGCCTTTGAGAGAAATCTTCGGGCAGTGCGGAACTCCTCTACAAAGAAAAGCTTCAACGAGCCTATGACCTCGAAAAGTGGAGCAGGCAGCACATCCCGCAGGTCGTCTCCTCCAAGAGGAGCGGGTATCAGATGTAGTCTAGATTTCATTTGAGCAAAGGTAGTAAAAAGAGAGGTATTTGTTATATTTGTATAATTTTTAACTTAGAACAATATGATTTCCACAGGAAAAATGCGGATTGCCGCGCTTCTTACAGCCATTATTGCGCTTTCGATGCTCTTAATGAGTTTCACCCCTTCACAAAAACGCAACAATCCCAAAAAAGAGATTGTAATCCTCTACGACAACGATGTACACTGCTCGGTTGACGGGTATGCCGCAATAGCGGCACAAAAGTCTTCCGAACTCAAACGCACTCCTAACGTGTTGGTTGTTTCTGCAGGAGATTATATACAAGGAGGTAGTCTTGGTGCCGCCTCCAAAGGAGAATATATAGTAAGGTTGATCAATAGTGCCGGCTATGATTATGTCACCTTGGGCAATCACGAATTTGACTATGGAATAACACGTCTGGCTCAGCTCTCCGAAATGTTGGAGCCGGAAATTCTATGTTGTAATCTTTATGACTTGCGAACCCAAGAATTGCTCTACAAGCCCTATGCAATCCATTCTTTTGACAAGACAAAAGTTGCAATCATCGGCATTGCCACACCATATAGCTTTATCTCCTCAACTCCCTCCTATTTTCAGAATGAAAAGGGAGAGTATATCTATTCTCTCTGCTCCGACAACTTTTTTGAAACTGTCCAGAAAAATGTTGATCAGGCAAGGGCTGAAGGGGCCGATTTTGTAATAGTCATTTGCCATCTCGGCGACGATGTAGCTTTTGATGAAATCAATTCTCCGGGACTTGCAACATCGACACATGGGATTGACGTTATCCTGGATGGACATGCACATAGCATCATTCATGGCAAAGCCTATCTGAATGCGAAAAGAGAAGAGGTAATTTTGACCTCGACAGGTTCCAATTTTGAAAATATCGGTCGTCTGACTATCTCCAGAAGAGGCATTATTGACACAGAGCTTATCCCTGTTGATAAAATCAAAGAGAGAGATGCCAATGTTACCGCACTCACGGAAGAGATTAAACAAGAATATAAAGAAATGGGCGATAGAGTAGTGTGCATAAGCGAGGCTGACCTGATAATGCAGACCAAAGAGGAAGGCCGTATTGTGCGGTTTGAAGAGACAGGCCTCGGCAATTTCTGCGCAGATGCGATCAGAGGTGCTATGGGTACTGAAATAGGATTTATTGGCGGTGGTTCGATCAGAGCGAACGTTGCAAAGGGCAATGTAACCTTCAACGACCTATTTATGCTTTTCCCTTTCGGGAACACTATAGCCACTGCGGAGATGACCGGACAGCAGATTGCAGATGCTCTGGAGTTTTCCGTTTCTATACTTCCACTGGAATTTGGAGGTTTTCTACAGGTTTCGGGAGTAAAATTTGATGTGGATGTACAGACCGACTCGCCTGTGACAGTTGATATAAATAAGAATTACAATGGTATGGTCGGAGAGCAACGCCGTGTACGTAATCTTATGTTTGAATATGAGCCCGGAAAATATGAGTCAATCGATCCAGAGAGAGTTTATACCGTAGCAGGTAGCTCCTATCTGCTCAAGGAACAGGGTGACGGATATGGCGTTTTAAAAGGAATAAAGGTCTACGACACTGGTGTCATAGACCTTCAAATCCTTGAGAGATATATTACGGAAATTATCAGAGGAGTGATCCCCGAAGTTTATGGTAAACCACAGGGACGAATCAATATCATTTATTGATTCTCTGCCGGAGTCTCTGTTTGTTCCTCAACCGGCTCCTCAGTTTGTTCCTCAACTACAATCTCTACTTCCTCAACCTCTTCCACTTTCTTAATGGTAATGAGAACCTCCTCTTCAGCGGACTTTAGCTGCAGAAAGCCTTCCTCTGTTACTGAACAGAGAGCAACCTGCTCGATAAGATAGCAGAACAACTCTTCAGAGTTCATATTATCACATGCCATCTCTGTACGAGCAATATCGGAAAAAGTGAGTGAGGGATCTTCAAACAGGTATTTACCTGCAATGTTGTTACATCCGAGATAGGCAAAGAAAAGCCCTTCTTCCGAATCAAACTGGAAGAAATTTCCCTCGAGAGAAACGGTCTCATCAAGACCGGTCAATTCCATAATTGTCCAGTCTCCGTTGAGATCTACGGAAGCATCTTTTTGTGTACCACATCCTGCAAGTGATATTGCTGCAAGGAGTACAACTGCATAACTGATTAATTTTTTCATTTTGGTTATTGTTTAATGGGTTAATGGTTTATTATGGCTTATGGCTAATTATCATCCTACTTCTCAACATTTTGAGTAATAGTTCCATTTCCTGGATTTGAAACAGCTTCACGCGGGAAAGGCATAATCCACAGATGTGAATCGGGTTTTAGCACATACTCTATGCCTTCAATAGTACGTGGAAATTCACGGGCATAATCAGGATCTTTGTTCAAACGACGATAGTCGCAGAAGATAACCTGTGACTGAATGTATTCACTCTCTTTATCCCGAATAATCTTTTCTACCGCCTCTTTGGTACTTGACGCACTCCAATCTTCGTAATATTCGGGGAGGATACGTGTTTTCCTGACTTTATTGACCAGACTCATTGCCTCTTTGATATTATCAGCTCCACCTTTGCGAGCCAGACATTCAGCCTTAATATAATACATTTCCGGAGAACGCATACCACCTCTGTTCATTTCCAATGCATAGATACCGGCATAATAATGGATACCTGAGGCTGAAAAACGGGATTTCCAGTGGGTAAGAAGCCGTGTGTCCCCCTGTTCAAAACGAGCTGCACGCTCAGGGGAAATCGCATAATTTGTATTGTTCAAACCCCTCCAACCTGAAGTGAAAGAGCCATAACCATAAATATAATTCTCCACATTATCGATTTCAGGATTGCCATTCACCCTGGTTGAGTAACTGTTCGGTGCATCATAGCGCGCCTTATCAGCTTCGTAAAAGGCGACCCAATTAAAGAGCTTGTCATTCTGTTGTAATGCCAAAGAAGCATTCTTCAGAGCATTCTCGTAATCACCCATTGACAAATAGACACGTGCCAGCATACCGTAGCCAAGAGCCCTGTTAGGATGAAGGATCGTCTCTGCATTTACGGGAAGTGCGTCACCTGCTGCCTTATTCAAATCATCAAGCAGGAACTCATACATCTCCTGAATAGTCACCTGCGGTGAGGGAGCCTCCACAGAGGCTGAAGTTAAGAGCGGAACCGACAATTTATTCTTGGTAGCCTCACAATATTGATCAGCATAGTAATTGGTAAGAAAGAAATAGTGCATAGACCTTAACACACGGCCCTGTGCAATCAACATTTCGCGCTGCGCCTCAGTACACTCGGTGGCTTGGGGCACATTTTCTACTATCAAATTCCAGGCAAAAAGCCCTTCATAGGCATTGAAATAGGGATTTTTATCAGTACCTGCCATGAGATCTATTCTATTTGCCGATTCGTCGGCATAATAGTGAGTTCGTGTCAGGGATGGACTGCTGACAGCAGAGGGTACCTTAAACATATCACCCATCAACAGCCCAAGTTGATCGGGATCGAGATAATGATAGGTGTAATTGTTTCTGATAAAAGCATTGTAATCTTCCCAGGTCGTGGGTATCTTCTGCCCTTTCGGTATAACACCCAAAAACTCGACACAGGAGGAGAGCATTGTTGCTATTACAATAAGCAAAGTGCTTATCTTTATTATTCGTTTCATATTGTTCATCCTTTAAAAATTCAAATACAATCCCCATACATAATTGGGCTTAATTTTGCCGCCCAGATAGTAGTGCGCCTTCGAGTCGAAAGCAATGATACCGACATTCTCTACATTGAACTGCAAACGGGCTCCTGAAAGGGATATTTTCTTACACCACTGTTCAGGAAATCTATATGCCAATGAAATGTTGCTGAAACGTATGTGCGACGCATTGTAGACAAATAGGTCTGAATAACGATAGAGCTCCGTACGGTGTGTATTATAATTTTGCGTATCATTAGAGAAGAGCAGACGCGGAACATCCGTCTTATCACCGGGCTTGGTCCAACGATCAACTATCCCCTTTGCAGTGGAATTAATACGTCCGTTTGCCATATTAATGCTCGGAAAATCAGTAGAACGCAACTTATGGCCGACATTCAATATTACCAAGGCTGAGAATTCAAAATTCTTGTAACGCAACACATTGGTTAAAGAAGCATTATGTACCGGAATTGTCGTGCCGCAATAAAGCAACGCATTGTGGTCACGTGTAGGACCGGAAGTGATATTGCCTTCGGCATCATATACCTGCGGGTCACCTTTCTCATCTAGTCCTGCCCACTTGTAAGCATATATGCCATATAGCGGGTTGCCTACCTTTGGGTAGCTGGTAACCATATCAATACGACTGTTCCACAAAGCAGGCTCCACGCTGACATGTTTTACCTCATTGTGGTTGTAGGCATAGAGCAAAGTGGCATTCCAGCTGAAATCTTTACTGCGGATAATCTCCCCATTCAAAGTGACTTCAACTCCTCTGTTAACCATTTTTCCATTGTTGGTCATCAAATTGGAATAGCCGAAACCCTGTGTGGGACTACCATTTATGGGAGCCAGCAGGTCAACACTATATTTATTGTAATACTCTATCGTACCCGATAAACGATGACGTAAGAGGGAGAAGTCGAGACCGATATTAGTAGTAGAAGTTTTCTCCCAACGAATATCCTTGTTGGGAGGAGTGGTCACCTGACCGGCCATACCATCCACAAGACTTGAGGCATAGTAAGAAGCTATCAGGTAGGGTGCTGTATTACGTGCAATATTACCTCCGATACCATAAGAAGCACGTAGCTTAAGCATATCTACGAAATCAACATCAAAGAAGGACTCCTTGCTGATATTCCAACTTCCTCCTACAGACCATAAAGGCTTGTTCTGATACTTTGAATTTGTCCCCCAGAGGTTGGAACGATCCCAACGGATACTGGCGGAAAGCACATATTTGTTATCAAATGTATAAGAGGCATTCGAATAGAATGATACAAAGCGGTTGAGCAACTCTCTGGAAGAAGCTATATTACTTTGAGCCAACTGCGCTGCCCCCAGTATACCTGAGAAATAGGACAAATCCAATACATTGAAATTTTGCCAGCTCTTGAGCTTGGGATCATAACCATAAAAGGTATTCTCATCAAAACATATCAAGGAATGGCGGATTTCTTGTCCCAATATCCACACAACATTGTGTTTGTCGGCAAATGTCTCGTTGAAATTCAACTGCTGGCGGAAGTTGTAGCTGCTCTTTTTATTGCTAAGCGTATAGAAGGAATCGCCGTCAGGCAGGTTGTAATCCAGATAACCACCACCCCATGGTGACTCGCTTGTAAAATCATTTATACGTTTACGCATATAGAGTGTCTCCTTCTCATTCAGGGACTCATAATTGGTATCATTCGTTTCGTACTGAAACATCACATCGTAATTCAACCAAGAGGTAAAATCAACCTTCAACTTGGCATATGCGCGTGTTTCCATATTTTTTACCTTATTTAGAGCATAATTCAACTCATCCATAGGTACAAGATCCTCTGAATACAAACCATATTGCTCAATCAGATCGCGACGAGCTTTACTGATCTGTGATGGTGCCACAAAATAGCTCCCATCATCATTAACCAGGAGGTCATATGGCATTGCATTGAAACCTGGAGCGAACAAGTCGTATGAGCCATTTTTCTCTTTGCCATATTTCAAATAGACACCAACATCTAAATTCAACCAACTTGTCAGTTTTAGGGAGTTTGTAAGGTTGACACCCAATTTCCAATCTTTGGAGTTAATATCCTCATACTTGTTATCCCAGTAGGTAGTAGAGAAATTGAAAGAGTTTTGTTTCGTAGTATTACCGACCCTAAGGTTGTATTGCTGATAGAAAGAGGTACGCTTACCATATTCAGCTGCCTGATCATAATAACGGTAACCCTTGGTAGCGAGATCGTCAAGAATCCTGTTTCCTTCACTCATACTAATCTTGCCGGTATGCATATCCAGTAAAGTATTTACTCCAAGGCTTGGATATGCTCCGTTCTCACGTAAGTCCGAAGCCTGCATTGCAGCTGCCTCGGGTGTACTCAAAGCCGAAGCAGCCCATTCGCGTTCAATAGCAATGATATCGGCCGCATCCGTAAATCTGTTTGTGTAAAACGAATAGGGACGTGCTGTAAAGGTTGAGGAGAAACTTATTTGGGGTTTACCCTCTTTGGCCTTTTTAGTGGTAATAACAATTACACCGTTAGCAGCACGAGCACCGTAGATTGAGGCTGCAGCAGCATCCTTAAGTACCGTTATACTTTCAATATCTTCCGGGTTGAGATCCGGCATATATTCAGTGGTCATTCCAATCTTATCCAAAATGGTGCTTTCAACCGGAAATCCGTCAATAACAACCATTGGATTGGCTACCGCATTCAAGGTCGTAACTCCACGAATTTGACCGCCAACATAGCCTGCTACCTGTCCCTCGAGCATAGATGAGAGATTATCCATACGTTTGAGTTCCAGTTTTTCAGTTGAAACTTTGGAGAATGCACCTGTGGAGCGCTCCTTTGACAAAGTCTGGTAACCTGTCACAAGCACTTCATCCAGCATTTGATCATCGGGCTCCATTTGGATCACGAGGTCCTTTGTTCCGCCCACCACCTTAATTTCCAAGGATTTCATACTGATATAGGAAATTTCCAGTGTTTCGCCTCCACCCAGGCTGAGGCGGAAACTACCGTCAATATCGGTCACGGTCCAATTCCTGCTTTCTTTCACTAAAATGGTTGCACCGATAAGAGGTTCACCCTTATTGTCCGTGACTTTTCCTGAAATGACATCCTTGTCATCCTGCTGGTCAGCAGAAAAGGTGACAGCACCCTTCCCCTCTGCCGATGCGAAAAGCGCAGGATAGCACAAACTAATACAGAGGAGCAACCTGAAAAGGGAGATTTTGACTTCTGGCCAAAACCCTTTGATGTTTACAGTTTCTCTACTCATAAATTAATAGTTTAATAATTAATATTTAGGTTAATTGAGCAGCTGATCCAATTTTACGGCAGTAGCCGGATCGGATGGACGGCTCATATTTGATGAGATTATCTTTCCCTCTTTATCCAACAGGATAAAATGCGGAATACCGCTTATCATATAATTTTCCATAAATGTATCGCCCTCATCAAAATGAAGCTGAACTCCTGTCATACCGGCACTTACCATGCTCTTCCAGGCTACCGGATCGCTATCACAGGAAATACTCACAAAAGTAATATCTTTTCCATGATATTTCTCCTCCAACTCTTGCAAATGAGGAATTTCAACACGGCATGGGCCACACCATGTAGCCCAAACATCAATATAGAGATACTTTCCTCTAAAGTCGGAAAGTGAAAACTTATTGCCATCTATATCTATGCAACTGAAATCGGGTGAAATATTGCCTGCGGCAATCTTTCCCCATTTCTCAATTAACGTATTATATTTCCCGACTAAGTCAGGTGACTTTACAAAACGGTTAAAGGCATCGAGATGAGAGTCATTTATCACTTCAGGACCATAATTCTCTATCAGCCTAAAGATCTTCCTGTTTACCAGCATCTCGGCAATAAGGGGGTCCGTCACTTCCGACTCAACATATTTTATAAGTGCATCAAGGGTACGTAACTCCGGATATTGTTTTCTTGACACTCTTTCTACCGCTTCCGCAATAAAAGTACGATATTCTTTATATTGTAACAAAGAAGCATCCATAACCATAAGACCCTTCAATTTATCCCAATAAGACGAAGAAGCATTATAGGAGGTGTCCATAGTAAGCCTCCTATGAAAATAGGGATAGGAAGGCAAAGTTGAATAACTGAAATATTTCAGACGTTCTCTTTCCAGATCATTGAACTTTTTAGACAAACCGGCCTTTTGCAACTCCTGTAAGTTAGCGTTATGGAGACTATCTGACAACGAAAGAAATTCTCCCTCTCCAAGTTCAGTATCATTTATCCTGGCGGCGAAAAGATTAGTAAAGTTTAAATACCTGCTTTCCTCAGAACCTATGCCCGTTATCTCTGTATTCAGACCCGACTCTGCCTCTTCAAAAACAATGCTGATATCAGCACCTGGTGTGAGAAAGAGAATCGGGCTCTTATATTGGTAGTAAAGGGTCACATATATAGGCTCGGTAATATTGAGAGTCAGTTCTCCTTTTCCTAACGAATCTATGGGTAAGACAATCTCTTTTTCATCCGCAAAGCTGATCATAGCAAAACTACCATCATTTTCGCCAATTAGGGTAACCGAAATTCTTGCCTTGTTACTATTACAGGAGAAAAGCAATGGGAGAAGAATTACAGAGGAGAGAATAAAAAAAATTATTCTTTTGGTACATCTCATAATTTGTTGTGTTTTGTTTAAAACTTCCCGATGGCTAACAGCTATTTATTTACGGCAGCACCGGAATCACCCGAAGCTTTCGCCCAGGCACGGTACATTATATGAGTATTAAAATCCATTACAATATTGCCGAAGCGATCAATGCAGATTACGCCACCTCCTGAGCCCTCCATCTTGTCTATTTTGTTCCATATAACTTCGTGGACGGCATCTTTAAGAGGAAGCCCTTTATAATCCATAAGAGCATAGATATCATGAGCCACTGACCTTCGGATCCATAATTCGCCATGACCTGTACTGGAAACGCCCACAAAATTGTTATCAGCAATGGTAGAAGCACCAATGATGGGCACATCACCTACCCTACCCCATTTCTTTCCTGTCATACCTCCCGTAGAAGTAGCAGCGGCAATATTGCCTTCGCGATCAAGAGCCACACAACCCACTGTGCCTATAGGAGAACCGGTTTTTTTCTCTGCGAGAGCTCTTTCAAGCTCTATTTTACTCCTCTCAGTAGAAAAATAGGAGTTAGGAACTATTTCAAGTCCCTGCTCTCGTGCAAAATAAGAGGCACCCTCTCCAATAAGGAGCACGTGGGGTGTCTTCTCCATTACCAAACGGGCTGCTTTTATGGGGTTCTTTATATCAGTAACACCGCCAACGGCACCAGCCGAAAGGTCACGACCATCCATTATTGAGGCGTCGAGTTCATGACGTCCATCTGAAGTCATAACAGCACCTTTCCCAGCATTGAATAGGGGACAATCCTCCAGATAGAGAACAGTGGCTTCCACGGCGTCTAGTGCACTGCCGCCTGAAATCAAGATAGATTTGCCCTGTTCCAGGGCCTCATTTAGAAAAATGCAATAAGCTGCCTCATCCTCTGCAGGCATTGCTTCGGTACCACCTGCTCCAGCGTGGAGCACTATAGCCCACTCTTCGGGCTCTGTCTGTACCTGTAGGTTACAAGAAACCTGAATAGATGCCGCTACGAGCAGCATCAAAAAGAATTTCGTTTTCATAATTATAGAACGTGTGTCAAAGTCGTTTGCGGAGCTCTTCACCTTGCTGCTCATAACCAGGCTTTCCTAGTAGAGCAAACATGTTTTTCTTGTAATCCTCAACTCCCGGTTGATCAAAAGGATTTACCCCCAACATATAGGCACTTATACCACATGCCTTTTCGAAAAAGTAAAAGAGCTGGCCAAGGTTGTATTCGTCAATCATTTCTATGGAAATTTCCATAGTGGGTACTCCACCGTCATTGTGGGCTAACATAGTGCCTAGTTGGGCCATCTTGTTGCAGAATTCAACATTCCTCCCTGCAAGATAATTGAGTCCATCAAGGTTCTGCTTATCGTGGCTGATTTCCACTCTCCGACGAATCGTGCGTACATCAATGAAAGTCTCGAACAGGATGCGCTCGCCATCCTGAATATATTGCCCCAGAGAATGGAGATCGGTGGTAAAATTCACCGATGCCGGAAATATACCCTTGCCATCTTTGCCTTCACTCTCGCCAAAAAGCTGTTTCCACCACTCGCTAATATAATGAAGTTTCGGATGAAATCCAACGAGGAGTTCTATTTTTTTTCCACTGTCATATAGGGCATTACGCATAGCGGCATAACGGACGGCAGGATTATCTTTCGTGGGCTCACTACAGATACGCTGCATATCAACGGCACCCCTGACCATTTCCGAAATATCAAAGCCGGCTAGTGCTATAGGCAGCAATCCTACTGCTGTCAATACAGAAAAACGACCTCCCACGCTCTCATCGATAACAAAAGTCTTATAACCCTCTTGATTGGAGAGTAGTCTTAACGCTCCACGTTCCTTGTCGGTAACCGCAATAATCCTTTTTCTGGCTCCCTTAATGCCATATGTTGTTTCAATATAATCCTTGATCAAACGGAAGGCTACAGCCGGCTCCGTTGTCGTACCCGACTTGGAAATCACAACACAGGCAACATTCTTAACTGAAACCACATCCATCAATTCGGCAATATACTCTTCAGAAAGATTGTGTCCCGCAAAGACTATCTTGGGGCCGCGGGATAGCCCCATCTGATGGAAAGAGTGGGAAAGTGCCTCGATAGCAGCCTTTGCACCAAGATATGATCCGCCTATACCTATGACAACTATCAGGTTTATCTCCATTTCAATCCATTTGTCAACCACAGATAGATAATCTTCGATTATTTCAGGCGTGATTTCCGAAGGAAGGCGGTTCCAACCCAGAAACTTACTTCCAGCACCGGTACCCGAATCGAGTACGGATAAAGCTTCGAGAGCTTGAGCAGTATAACTATCAAACCGGTGCTCATTCACAAAGCTTGAACATCCTTTCAAATCTAGATTTATCATGATATTATCTCTTTTATATTGTTTTTACTGGAGAATTGAGGCCAGATGGTTCACCACATAATGGGGACTTTTCTCCTCATATAGAATCTGATACATAGCATTCACAATAGGAAGCTCGACATTGAGTTTATTTGAAATCTCATACATGCATCTGGTAGCATAATAGCCCTCTGCCACCATATTCATCTCTGTATGAGCAGAAACCACAGAATACCCTTTACCTATCATACCCCCAAAAGTACGGTTGCGGCTAAATTGCGAATAGCAGGTCACCAACAAATCGCCGAGATAGGCGGAACGTGAGGGAATACGGCTGGAATCAGGATGAGTAGAGTTGAGAAAACGTACCATCTCATTATAGGCCCCAGTCACCAGCACGGAAATGAAGTTATCTCCATAACCTAGAGAATGACAAAGACCTACAGCAACGGCATAGACATTCTTCATTGCAGCAGAATACTCCACCCCATATATATCTGTACTACACACAACCCTTACATAGTGGGATGAGAAGGAATCAGCCACTTTGTCGGAAACTTCTATATGCTTACTGGCAAATGTAAGGTAAGAGAGTTTTTCCATCGCCACCTCTTCAGCATGCGTGGGACCACTCAAAACCACAATTCTGTCGAACGGAATGCCCACTACCCTGTGAAAATATTCTGCAATTGTCAAATGCTCATTGGATACAAATCCTTTGGTAGCAGATATTATAAGTTTATCCTTCAGAAGATCATTATCAAGCGGCTTGATCTGAGCAAGAAAATATGTAGAGGGAATACAGAAAATAACAGCATTGGAATTGAAAACCACCTCATTGATATCGTCACTCATCTCAAGCATATCTATTTTCAATGCCGCAGAACGGAGATAGGAACGGTTGCGACCAAATTCCTTTATGAAATCAATATTATCTGAATTTCTTATGTACCAGTTGACTTTATTGCCTGTATCCGACAACACCTTGACAATTGCAGTTGCCCAACTGCCGCTGCCAATCAGACCATACCTCAGATCTTTTCCTATCAAATCCGTATGCATTGCAAATCACATTTAATGGTCACGTAATCTACAAAAATAAAGTTATTTTTTTAGAATATCAATTTCAACGGGAACCAAATATGGTGCTGCCTATGCGTACAATTGTAGCACCCTCTTCAACTGCAATTGTCCAATCCTGAGACATCCCCATAGAGAGCGTATCGAAGTGCTGGAATTCCGGTTGCAACTTATCAAAAGCTGACTTCAACGTGCGAAACTCTCCCCTAACTTGTTCCATATCTTCCACGAAAGAGGCCATTCCCATTAAACCGCGGATACGTACATTTGGATACCTTTCACGGAAGAGAGGTACCTGCTCCAAAGCCTCCTGCACAGGAAAACCCTGTTTAGTATCCTCCATAGCTATATGCAATTGTATTAGACAATCTACCATCCTATCGGAAAGAGCAGCCTGGCGATCTATTCTCGCAAGAAGCCGTTCAGAATCCACTGAATGGATGAGTGCAACATGTGGCAGAATCATTTTGATCTTATTGCTTTGTAGAGGCCCAATAAAATGCCATTCTATATCATCGGGGAGCAAGGGCACCTTAGCAGCCATTTCCTGGGGACGGCTTTCACCAAATACACGCTGACCTGCAGCGTAAGCCTCAAGAATAGCCGACACAGGATGGAGTTTGGACACCGCTACCAACTTTACAGAATATGGTAATTGGCGCAAAATATGCTCTATTCTCTCCCTGATGGTCATCGTTTGCGCTTTTGCTGTTGTCTCATTTGTTCCTGCTGGATCTTATAAGCCTCATCAAGACGCTGTCTGAACTTGGATTTCTTCGGAGGCTCTTTACTGCTGGCCCTCTGCTGAATCTGTGCACGAAGCTTTTTCTCGTCGACGAACCATTTCCTGATAACCAAGGTCTGAACGATGGTAATCAAGTTAGAGAGCATATAGTAGTAACTCAATCCTGCTGAGAAGTTGTTACAAATCATCACCATGAAGATAGGCATAAACCACATCTGCATAAACTTCATTCCCGGCATCTGCTGGTTATCCGCCATCTGGGTCATCGTCAGCCTTGAGTAGAAGAACATTGATACACCCATAAGGAGTGCGAAAAGAGAGATATGGTCACCGTATAGGGGTATATTGAATCCAAAATCAAGGATGGAGTCATATCCGCTGAGGTCGTCCGCCCATAAGAATTTCTGTTGTCTCAACTCGAAAGAAACCGGGAAGAAACGGAACATCGCAAATAGGATCGGGAACTGCAACAACATGGGAAGACATCCTCCAAACATGCTCACACCGGCCCTTTTATAAAGGTCCATGGTGGCCTGCTGTTTCTTCATCGCATCTTCTTGTTTCGGATATCTCTCGTTGATCTTCTGAATTTCAGGCTGGAGAACCTTCATCTTAGCTGAAGATTTATATGACTTGAGTGTCAGAGGAGAAATCACCAGTTTGATCAAAATTGTCAGAATAAGAATAATCAGACCGTAACTCGCGATGTATTTGCTCAACCAGTTGAATACCGGAATGATGACATAGCGGTTGATCGGCCCAATAATCTTACCTCCAAGAGGTATCATCTTTTCGAAACCTTCATCATAGGTTTTGAGTGTCGGATAGTGATTGGGACCGAAATAGAACTTGAAAGGAAGGGAAAAATCTTTACTTTGAGTATCTAAATCAAGCACCATTTCAGCTGAAGAACGCATCAGATCGCCTGAAGCGACCGCTACATCTTCTGCATAGAACTTATTTTCAAGAGTACCGCCCACAAAATTATTCTCTGCAACAAGAATAGCAGAGAAAAATTGCTGCCTGAATCCGAACCAGCGAAGATTGGCTGAGAACGATTCTTTGGCAGAGTCTTTTCTCATGCCTAGATTCTTTACATCTTTGGTGCCTGAAAAACGGAAAGCGACGGCAGAGTAGTTTTTCTCATTTTTGTAACCCTTCTCAAGATGGGGCATATCAGCATTCCAGTGAAGTCGTAACTGGGTGGTTCGTCTGTCGAGTATACCATCCATATTTACAAATCTAAGATTGTAGTCCACCATGTAGCTCTCTTCCGCAAGGGAATAAACCGCCTCTATGTAGGAATGCGCAGCGAAATAGAGACGAAGGATTACATTATGCTCACTCTGTGAAACTAAAGAAAAAGTCAGATCACCGGTATTAAGCCATTGATTGGTATTAATCTCATACTCGAATGAGCTCTTCCCATCTCTGATCAGTATCAAAGCGGAGCTATCGTAAGTGTAATAATTCTTAATCTCCACCTCTGCAGGTTGTGCACCTCTGGATGAAATGACAAGCCTTATTTTTTCATTCTCCAAGGTATAATACTCTGCATCCGCCAGACTGGCGAAGTGCAGCACGGAATCCTGATACAACGGCATTTCCTCACCGGGAATCTGAGCATCCTCAGTTGCTGACCCGTGATAGGTAGTGTCCATACGTGCACTCTCCAGAGCGTGGGCAGCTGCGGTTGAATCTGCTATGTATCTCTCTTGTTGCTGCTTTTCAAACTGCTTGGTATTGTACCAGCTGAAGAGAAGTAATATTATGCCGATAAGGGCAAATCCTATGATTGTGCTTCTGTTTTCTCCCTTACTCATCTCTCTGCTCGAATTGTGAATCAATTGCTTTGATCTTCTCCTCGAGCTCTGCCAGCTCTTCACGGGCAACCTCAATCTCTTTCCTCATCTTTGCCAGATAAGTCTCCGCATTCTTGGTCTTGGAGAAAAAGCCCATATTGTTTTCCCATGTGGCAATATCCTGTTCCTTCTTAACATATTTTTGTATGAGGCGATCCCTTTCGGTGCGTAGACCTCTCTCAGCTCTACTAAGATTAGCATCGGAAGAATATTTGCCATATCTCGGACGATAGTCATCATTCTGAGCCCTAACCTCATCAAACTTTGAATCTATTGCTCTCTTAAATGCATCTTGAAGCTTGTTCTTCTCTCTGAACGGAACAAAACCTATCTCAGTCCATCTACTCTGGAATGCTTTAAGGGCCTCGAAATTATCGCCTTTATTATCGGATAGTTCGAATGCCTTTATTTCTTCAATAAGTGCAAGTTTGAGTTGGCGGTTAGTTTCATACTGAGCTTCCTGTTTGCCAAAATGTTTCTCCTTATTGTTGAAAAATATGTCACAAGCGGCGCGAAAACGTTTCCATACCATATCAGTACGCTTACGGGATACGGGACCTATCTCTTTCCACTGTTTCTGAAGTTCAATCAGATAATCTGTAGTCTTCCTCCACTCTTCACTATGTTGAACTGCCTCAGCCTTTTCGCAAAGATCTATTTTTAACTTAAGATTCTCCTGCATCTGCTCTTTTAGCTGGGCGTAATATGCTTTCTTTGCTTCGAAGAATTTATCACAAGCTGCACGGAAACGCTCATATACCTTAACGTTGTCCTTCTTGGAGGCAAAGCCTATGGCTTTCCATTTTGCCTGGATTTCTTCGATATTTTTAGTCATCTTATTCCAGGTTCTTGAGTCAGAGATATCCATGGCAACAATCTTTTCTACCTCCTCACAAAGTGCACTTTTAGCCTCAAAATTCTCCTTTTGGCTTTGTTTCAAAGAATCGAAATATGCTTGGTGTTTTTTATTGATTATAGCTGTTGCTTCCCTAAACCTATCCCAGATGCTTTCTCTGTGCTCTTTTCCAACAGGACCTATTTCCTTCCACTCTTCATGAAGTTTCTGCAGTGCCCTGAATGCGGCTACAATATTGTCATACTCAGTCTCGGCAAGAACTTCTGCCTTTACGCAGAGTTCCTCTTTTGCAGCAAGATTACGCTTGAAATCGAGGTCCCTGAGCTCCTTGTGTATCTTCACATTGTCATAGAAGACTTCCACATTGTGGTTATACGACTCATAAAGGTCTCTCATACGTGCCTGCGGTACCTGGCCGGTTGCACGCCATTGTGCCTGAAGATCTCCAAACTCTGCGAAAATCTGTCCCATGTCTTCCTGACTCTGTCTATCTACGAGCGCCTTAATCTGCTCTATGATCTCAAGTTTTTTCTGAAGATTCTGCTCTTTATTTTGCTCCTGCTCACGTGCATAGGCGTTGCGCATAGTGCGATAATTGTTGTAAAGTTCTTTGAAACCACGCTCAACCTCAGCAAAGGGATTGATTGAAACTACCTCATCGCTCTCTGTACCGTCACTTACCACATCCTCTGATGGGGCTATAAAACCGCTTGCAATCTTCTCCTTGCGAAGAGTCTTGTAAAATATAGCCTTGATGGAGTCGGCATGTTTGTAAAGCAGCTGCATATCTCCATTGTCCAGAAGCGTCTGGAATACATCCAGAATCTCTTTCAGACCCATCTCCGAATAGTCGGGTACCTCATAAGTCTCTTCAGCGACTTCTGCCTTGGTAACCTCTCCGGTTACTTCCGCTTTGGGTGCATCTTCAACAGCCTCTACCTTTGGATCCTCTTCAGCAACTTCTGCTTTTGGAGCCTTTTTAGTAGCTTTCGCCTTGGGAGCCTCTTCAGTAACCTCTACCTTTGGATCCTCTTCAGCAACTCCTGCTTTTGGAGCCTTTTTAGTGGTTTTCTTCTTAGGTGCCTCTTCGTCTGCCTCTACCTTTGAAGCCTCTTCAGCATCTTCTGCTTTTGCAACCTTTTTGGTAGCCTTCGCCTTAGAAGCCTTTTCAACTGCTTTTTCGGGTTGTACAATTTCTTCCTTTAATATGTCGCCCTTATCTTCAGCGACCTGTTCAGCATTTACAACAGATTGCTCTAGAGCTTCTTCTTGTTGCTCAGGAACAATTGGTTTCAGATCTTCACTCATGTAATTGAATTATATAATTATTATATCTTGCAAATATAACGGAATTTGTGGAATAAATG
>JAAYDZ010000054.1 GCA_012728975.1 Bacteroidales bacterium | reverse complement strand
TCGAGGGTTCGAATCCCTCTCTCTCCGCAAAGCGAAAGGCCGAATGACGTCAGTCATTCGGTTTTTTATATAATGAATCCCCTTGAGCTTGCTCAAAAGGGGATTTGTTGTATAAAAAAATGAAGCGCAGCTTCAGGCCTTTCGACTTGCAAGGGCCCCCACGGCGAGTGGAAAGGGAAATGCGAACGCAGTGAGCAAATCCCTCCATATGACATTTTTTTATTTCGCACCTAGCATCGCCCCGCCGCAGGCGGGGAGGAATGTGCGAGTGAAACGAGCAAATCCCGAGGAGTGAGAGAGGAACATTCTAGCGCAGCTTCTGGCCTTTAGACTTATTCACTAAAGTTAAGATTCAATTATTTTTGTATTACTCAGTTATACCCATGTCTAATAAAGAATAATTAGAACTACGGTGAGCATCAACTTTAGATTTTGAAGGAAAGATAATTGATGAATTATCTTTAAAAATCAGTTTAACCCTAATTATATCGACTCTTCTTATTATATCGCGCTCATCCCACCATAGCTTTTCAAATTTATAAGTTGCACTCTCCTTAGGTTCTATAGGCCCAATACACCTAACTTCTCTGATACCTCTTCCCATATCATCAGTTTGAACATCATCGACAGCATTATAAGGAGCCATTTTGATTTCAACATACTTTATTGGTTGAGAATAGCAATTATATAACTCAAAACTCATCCCAAACTGACCGTAATCCCCAAACACATAATCATGTCCAGTAATGAATATTTTCTTCTTATCATAAAATGAATACATCTTCTGTACTTTTTGATACAGTTTATCCAATTCAGCTTGAAGACTATCTAACTTGGCAGAACTATATTCAAGATCAGAATCTTTGGCAATTTTTTTCCTTACGGATATTCCATTTGAGCCTCTACGTTTAAGATAATCTGACTCAGCCGGATTGATAAACTTCAAATCGGAATCATTAAAAGTCAAGTCATTGCCCAATGAGTATCCCGAAAAAGTATAACTTGTCTTGCCGTATTTTACAGTAGTATTACATAAATACAGACGAATCTCATTATCATCTCCATCATCATATGTAATATCTACTTTTTTGTAAGTATTTTTCGCATCATATGTATGAAGAACCTTTGCAATAATAGGTCGCAAATCAGCTAAGGAGTCCAACCTCTCATTTTCTTTTCTTTCCAAATATTCAGTAACAAGAGAATTGTATGTTTCTTTACTAATATATTTTGATGCGTTTAAACGAATTGCCTCAGATGGCAAACTGCGTTCTGCGCCTTTCTCATTTGCCTCATCACTCCCCAAAATGTCCGACTCATAATAAAAAAATTGAACATCAGTTGTAAATGATTCTGGCATTTTAAACCCTGACCAATAAATCAACTTATAATGATTGCTAGGATGATCTTCTGCGTCCGCTCCGGGAATAAGAAATAGCTGAAAATTATCCTGAAAATATGATAACTTATCCTCCCAGAACGAATATGAACGTACATTATTAAGATAGTTTTTCTTACCATCAATCAAGATATAATAACTTATACCATCACTTGTTAGCAACAAATATTTCTTTTTCTTTACTATTTCTTGCGACTGAACTTCTAACACGCGTCCATTGTCAAAAGCCTGATTGTATTGTGATACATCTTTCACAACTTTTAACTTGCCCTTTTGCTCCATATACATATAAGGTCCATACTCATTAAGAAGGCCTGAAGCATCGTATAAAACGACTCTCTTACCAACTAATGAATCAACGACACTAAATGAATCTTGGCCATAAGCAAAATAGCCAAACTCTAAAAAAAGGAGCGCAGAGATTATAAGGATTATTTTAAAGATTCTATCAACCATAGCAGTTATTATTGTGATTATCAATTCATTAAGACTATATAAGGGGTTTTCAAAATAAGCAATAGGTTTAATTTCTACAATCAATCATTATTGTACCACCCTGGCAAATGTAAACTTTGTTAACGTTCGGATTGCCCCTGTAGTACCGTTCTAAATCTTTACGAAGATTCTCATAATCCTTGGTTGTAGCATAAGGACTCTCTATTCGAACATTAATAAGACGTCCTGTTGGGAAAATCCCATATTTACCATCATCGGTAAATCTTTTGTACTTCAAGCCTACTAGGCCATAACTTACGTAGACAGTTGAAAGTTGTTCAACAAAATAATCCGTATGTCTATATAAATCAGCATGCGTTGAGCATGAGGACATAATAATAGATACAGCTATGGATAAAATGACAATAAGTGACTTTTTCATTTTATTGGACTGTTTATAGATTGCTTAATTTTATAAGTTGATATCTTCCCGATTGACCAAAATCATCTACTGACAAAGAATATGCATAATCAACAGAACCCACATATGATACAGGTGGATTTTCAAACCTATCCTCGCGCCTAATTAAAGCATTCTCTTTCTTTAGAACAATTGCATATGGTTGTTTAAGTATTTCTTCTGACAACTCGCAGCCTAATTTAAAATTAATTGTACTTGTTTTCGCAAAATCATTGCTATTGTCATGATAATTACCTAGGTAATAGCCATAATCTTTCCATCTACGGAACTTTGTAATGAATGTTCCTTCCTTATGCATCGTGTCTCCATTGATTGAATAAACAGCAAGTTGAGGAAGCTTAGGGTCTTTGGAAGATGATGTTACCTTCATCGCCACAGAAACAAATTTACTTCCACGATCTGCTGTAATATAAAAATAACTATAATCATAACTATCGAAAGTAAAAGTGTTTGCAACCTTAATTTCGGAAAATGAGACTTGGTTGCAATCAATTTGGGCAGTTAAAGATGCTTTAATTGCTTTAAATCCTAGTGCTCTAAGGCGAGATGCCTCCGCTTCTTGCTTCTCTATTTCAATTTGGATTTGTTTTTCAAGTTCATCAGCTAAATGTGCCTCTTGCGAGTTCGGGAATAAGTTAACTAAACATATTAATTCTGAACGTGCATCTGAAAAACAATTATTATTTATTAACTCCTTAATTTTCAAAAGACGTTGATCGGAAGGAAATGAAAGCATATTAATAGAATCACGCATTCTTTGAATTAACTGCTGCTTACTTGAAACAATTATTGCAAGGGAATCTCGTTGCGCAACAACTTTTTTAAGTTCAGTCGAATGATGAGAACATGCTGTCAGAAATAAAGTGATAGTCAAAAGGGAAAATGTACAAATCTCTCTCATACTATGTAATATATAATATTATGTTACAAATCTAAGAAATATTTTTTGTTCTGCTGCTATACCACTTATAATCAATCACGATGGACATCAAGTGATATGATTAGACTTGGAAGAGAGTGTATGTACGAGCGAAGCGACGAAATCCCCCCTAAAATATTACTTTTCCCACTGCTGTTTTGCCTTCAGTCCTTTTGTAGTCAAGCGATATTTTTGTCTTGGATGATTAGCTTCAGCTTCCGTCCTCTCAATCCATCCGCCACTCAATGCAGGATTTGTATAATTATAAACAAAAGTTGGTCTATGTCTTAAATTTAATTTGCCCATAAGTTCGTCTCTTGTCATTTCACCTTCCAAAGTCAATATCAGTCTATAAACTTGTTCGGTAACTTTGGGGGTATCTTGCACGGCACCTTGCGGGGCATAACGATAGATAATCGCTCTAAAGTCCTGATCCTGAACAAATAAAGGTTCTGGGAGGCCATTTTTAATCATTCTTTCGACCATATCTTCGGTGCCAGTACCCAGTTGTTCAATGTACCCCGCAAGATACATAATATATTCGATGAATGTGGGAACGAAGTGACCAAATCCCTCATATGACACACTTTTCCCCCTATTCTCGTCAAATAATGACGAGAATAATTTGTTTTTTCGCATCATCTACTTATCTTTGTCTCAAAATAATCCAGTTATGAGACCGATTTATATATGGCAACACCCGACTTGGCCAGAGTTTACATGGGACAATTCTCGCTTGATCAACCTTCTTTCGGAGGTGCGCAACCTCGAAGGCAGGATAGGGGGATTAATGAGTGGATTAGGCTTTGAAATCCAAAATAAGACATCGCTTGATGTGATGACCGAGGAAGTGGTACGCTCAAGTGAGATAGAGGGAGAAATACTCAATTATGACAAAGTACGCTCATCAATTGCCAGGAAGCTAGGCATAGAAGTAGAGGGTTTACCAGCTACAGACAACTATACGGAAGGCATCGTGCAGGTAATGCTCGATGCTGTCAGGGGTAGTGACAAATCATTGACTCATGAAAGACTATTCAATTGGCATGCAGCCCTATTCCCTACCGGACGCAGCGGTATGTACCCTATAACCGTTGCAGCATATAGAGTAGGAAAAGAGCCGATGCAAGTGGTTTCAGGAGCTATGGGTAAGGAAAAAATCCATTATGAAGCACCTAGGTCAGAGGATGTGCCGGCTATGATGGATGAATTCCTCTCATGGGTAAATGCCGGTAACAGCATTGATCCCGTACTCAAAGCCGCTATTGCACATATGTGGTTCGTAGCCATACACCCGTTTGATGATGGTAATGGTCGTCTGACAAGGACAATCACAGATATGTTGCTGGCAAAAGCTGACGGTATGCCGCACAGATTCTACAGTATGTCTGCTCAAATTCTAAAAGAAAAAAAGGCATATTATGAAATACTCGAGAAGACTACAACAGGTTCGACCGACATAACGGCATGGCTTGAGTGGTTTTTACTAACCATGAAGTCTGCAATACTTTATTCTGAGCAGATAGTGCAGAGAGTAGTTAAGAAGGCTTCTTTCTGGCAAAGAAATCGTGAGGTATCTATGAACGAGAGGCAAGTCAAAGTTATAAATAGACTTTGGGATGGTTTTGAAGGCAAGCTTACTACTTCAAAGTGGGCAAAGATGACAAAGAATTCACAGGCTACAGCCCTAAGAGATATAACTGACCTTATAGAAAAAGGGATACTAGTCGTCTCCAATGATGGTGGACGAAGCACCAATTACCTATTGAAAGAGTAAACCTCCCCCTCCCCCTCCCCCTCCCCATCCCTCCCTTTTGTCAACGAATTGTCACAGATATTCTTAACGTAATTGTCAATTTTCAATTAATTTTACGGTTACGCTTCTGGGCATAAATTAGCATATCAGAAACCACAAATGACTAATCACAATAAAATGAAAATAAAATCACTTCTCACACTTTTGCTGCTTACCATAGGAATGACAGCACAAGCACAACAAATCAAAGTAGTTGAGCGGCCATATGCGTCATATGCCGACACGCCTTCCCTGGAAATCACTAAAGTAACATTATCAGACACGGCGACCGTGCTTGACATCTATGCACCTGTTCACCTCGATAATTCGATTAAGATAACATCGGAAACCTATCTGCTTGCCAACGAAAAAAAGTACATGATTAGCAGTGGCGAAGGCCTTGAACTCGATCTGCTGTTTGGAATGCCCAAATCAGGTGCAATCGAGTTTATGCTGATATTTGAACCGCTACCAATGGAAACAACCACATTCGACTTTATAGGAAGCGATAGCGACGATTATTATAAAATATACGGTGTCAATTTAACAGAAGAGAATAACGAGGAAACAGATTATTCCGTTTCGGATTCCCCCTCCGGTAAACATGAGCAGCTATTCCATAACTTAATAAAACCATTTGAAGGAAAAGTAATATTGATAGATATATGGGCCACCTGGTGTGGTCCCTGCCTGGCATCACACCTACTGATGCAACCGATAAAAGTTCAATTTGCCAATAAGGATGTGGAATTTTTATACCTTGCCGGAGAAGATTCGCCGGCTATTGTGTGGGAAAATGTGATTGCGGATATATCCGGCTCCCACCACCGCTTGAGTGCCGAACAATGGGATTATCTCCACGACCTTTTAGATGTGAAAGGTGTCCCTACCTTTATCATTATAGACCGTGAAGGAAATCAATCATTTCACAGCACCGGTTTTCCCGGGGTAAATACAATGAGACGAGAATTAAATAGGGCGTTAAATAAACGATAGTAATTGGCAAATTAACACCAAGTAATGCGAAAAAACAATTCCGCCGTTGTAGTTCAGCGGCGGAATTTATTTCACAAAAAGCATTAGCGTCATACAACGCTTAGCATTTATTTATCCTCATACTTATACTGAATATCCGAAATCCAGCCGCTCCATTTGTCGAAATAGAGGTTACCTCCATCCCACTCCACTTCACCGCGCTGGAAATCCACAGTCTCGCTGCGGATAAATTTCTTGGCAGGAGAAAACTCACCTGAATAGTCGCTGTTCACAATCCAGCGGAAAGCATCTAGACCCTTTGTATAGAAGTTGTATTCGTCGTCGTTATCCTTAACATTGTAGCGTCCTCTTCCGAATGACTGATCGGTAGGCACCCATCCGATGCCCTCGTAATATACCTCGAGCCAATCGTGCATATTGACACTATTCGGATGAAGCATCCAACCGCTTTGCCATCTTGCAGGTACCCCTGCATAGCGCGCCATGGTAATCAAAAGAAGACCCACCTGGCCACAATCACCATGATTGTTGTCGAGCACATATTCCGGAATGTTTTCAATAGTAGAGTACTCGCGGGCACTTGCCCATGGATAGTTGTCGGCAATCCAGCGGTAGATCTTCTTAACCTTAATGTAAGGATTGGTTTCCGTGCCTACGATAGAATCGGTAATCTTCTTTATACGGTCGCTGAATATGACATGGGTTGCCCTTTCGGCGGTGTACTCCTTGTAGAGTCGACTTCCTGTGTCATAGGGCTTAATATCCTCGGGATTGAAGTCATACCTTTCGTTATAACCCTTGAAAGAGAGTTCGTAAGAGAAAACAGTAGGCTGTCCGGCAACCGCGATTTTCTCCATATATATGCTCTTGTGGACATATTTGTCCGAAGAAATCTTGTACTCCGGCTCGGAAGTGGAAATCAGGCGAATGTCTTTGACGCTGTTCTGGTCCTCACGGGGATAAGGCATCCATGCACGGAGCACGGTACTGTCAGGCACTACATCGGGTTTGACAGTCAAAGTGTACTTGATAGTCATTGTGACGGGAAGCACAAGACTTTTCTTCTGCTCTCTTGCGGCCTTAATAACCTCTTTATTATAGCCATCCAGAAATAGGTGTAATTGATCCACCTGCACTCCCTCAACTTGCTCGTATACTTGTTTCGCTTCCCTGTCTATACGGAAAAGATTGCGTCCCGCATTGCGGAAATAACGCTTATGTCCATCTATGTATCTATGCTCTAAAGCATTTGTAGCCTCCCAGGCAGCAACCTGTTCAGCTGTCAGCTCCGGATAGTAGAGTTTCAGATAGTTGACAATATAGTTGCTGTCGCGGGAAAAATCGATGGCGATCCTCGCCTCTCTTTCATCTTCCGTGATATTGACCGAAGGATCGGAAGATGAAAAACGTCCACATCCGCATACCACGGACATGGACATAAATATTATGAATAATTTACGCATATATGTAAAAGTTAAATCATATCAAAAGCTACCTTACTCTTTCACCATATGACCTGTCAGTAGTATTAACCCTGATACGGTCACCCTGGTTGATAAAAAGGGGAACCATAATCTCAGCACCTGTCTCAAGAGTAGCAGCCTTCAGAGCATTTGTGGAAGCAGTATCACCCTTAACGGCCGGTTCGGTATAGGTCACCTCAAGCTCAACATATGTGGGAAGCTCGCAGGTAAGATATCTCTCCTCTTCGGCGAAATAAACCATCTGCACTGTCTGTCCATCCTTCATAAGATCATTATTCTCAACCATGTCTTTATCAAGATGAACCTGATCATAAGTTTCCGTATTCATAAAGTGGAAACCATCCTCATCGGCGTAGAGGAACTGGTAAGTGCGGTGTTCTACTGTTATGGTGTCTATTTTTTCTCCTGCGGTAAAGGTATTCTCGAGGATACGTCCATTTTCGAGGTTACGGAGCTTGGTTTTGACAAAAGCGGGACCTTTGCCCGGTTTTACGTGCTGGAACCATACAATAGAGCAGGGTATTCCTTTATAATTCAAATAGAGTCCGTTTTTAAAATCTGCTGTTGTTGCCATAAAAAGTATATATAATTTGATAATTGTCCCGAAATCGTTCAATCTACAAATATACTGATTTTATTCCAATATAGAAGAAAGGTTTGCCATTGCCTCTTCCAATTGCCACGCAGGAGTAGAAGTAGCACCGCAGATGCCAATACTGTCGCCATCGCGAATCCAGGCGGGGTCAACCTGAGAAGCCTCCTCTATCCACCAGGAACGGGGATTAACACTTTTGCAAAGGTTGAAGAGCACTTTTCCATTGGAGCTCTCCCTACCGCTGATAAAGAGTATCATCGAGTGACTCCTCGCAAAATTTACAAGCGACTCGTGTCTTGTACTCACCTGCGCACAGATGGTATTGTGCACCTTCACATCTTTCCCTCTGGATCTCATAATCTCCACTATGGTCTCATACTCTACAGGATCCTTTGTGGTCTGAGAGAAGAGTTCAATCGGCCTGGTGAAATCCACATCTGCAACGTCGTCAATACTGCCAATGACCACCGCACTTCCTTCGGTCTGCCCCACAAGGCCATTGACCTCAGCATGTCCGTGCTTACCGAAGATTACTACTGTTCCGTCCACACTCTTCATACGGAGAAAAGCCTTACGCACCTCCTGCTGTAGGCGTAACACCACCGGACAGGTGCAGTCAATCAGCTCAATTTCCTTGGCGGCTGCCGCTTCATAAGTAGAAGGAGGCTCACCATGAGCCCTTATAAGAAGCACGCTACCCGCTATACTCTCCATAGAGTCAATATCCACGATACGCAACCCCTTTGCCTTAAGCCGATCAATCTCGAGTGAGTTGTGCACTATGGGGCCCAGAGAGTGCAGAGTGTCATGTAGTGCAAGATAGTCTTCCGCTTGTCGTACCGCTCTTACTACCCCAGGGCAAAAGCCTGAAGAGGGATCTATTTCAAGTGAAACCTTCATTAGAACTCCATATCAAACTTAGCCTTGAGTACCCAACCCAACCATATCATCTGTTGGTCGACAGAAATATAGCTATTATCCAGCACCACCGCATCCTCCGCCTGGCGAAGGGGATTCATTTCACGATGTGAATCAATGTAGTCTCTCTCGAGCACATTGCGATAAATTTCATCAAAATCAGCCTTTTCACCTTTGTCGAGCAATTGATCAACACGCCTCTGCGCCCTGATTTTAGCGTCTGCTACCATGAAAATCTTTAAATCTGCTTCCGGAAAAACTGCGGTACCGATATCACGACCATCCATCACAACTCCAAGAGGGCCGTAGCCGCGAAGCAGTGAATCCACGAAATTTCGGACAAAAGGGAGCGTAGCTATGGGACTTACGCTGTTCGAAACATCAAGTAGGCGTATACGAGACTCGACATTCACCCCATTGAGACAGATTTCGGCCCTTCCCTCAGGATTATCCTTGGAGTAGGAAATCTCCACTTTGCCCTCTACAAGATCTTGTTCGAGAGCAGCAGTATCTATCACATTGTCTGCAATATAACCACGCTGCAGTGCGAAAAGGGTAACTGCTCTATAAATAGCTCCAGAATCAAGGTATATTAGGCCTAAACGGGCTGCAATAAGTTTAGCGAATGTGCTTTTGCCTGTAGAAGAATAGCCGTCAATTGCAATAATCATATCTCTCTCATTTGGTGTGAAAATACAAAAATAGATAAAAAAACTCTATCTTTGCTCCTTATAACAAATATATAACCGCTCATGAAAATCCTGATTATTGATGACGAACGTAGTATCCGCAATGCTCTGAAAGATATCCTCGAAATGGACAATCACACCGTAGCACTGGCTTGTGACGGCAAAGAAGGTGTGGAAGCAGCTCTCAGCGGCAACTACGATGCTATATTCTGTGATATCAAAATGCCCAAAATGGATGGAATCGAGGTACTTGACACCCTCGCCAAAGAGGGCTGCGAATCATCCATAATCATGATTTCAGGCCACGGTACAATTGACACGGCGGTAGAGTGCATAAAAAAGGGTGCCTTCGATTTTATTGAAAAACCACTTGACCTCAACAGAATCCTCATCACTCTAAAAAATGCCACAGATAAGACCAAACTGGTCAAGGAAACCACAATTCTCAAGAAAAAGGTTAGTGCTAAATATGAAATCATAGGCGAATCTAAAGCCATCAAACATATCAAGGACCTCGTTGACAGGGTAGCACCTACCGAGGCAAGAGTCCTTATCACAGGATCCAATGGCACAGGAAAAGAACTTGTAGCCAGACGTCTCCACGAAAACAGCGCTCGTGCTGCAGCACCCTTTGTAGAAGTCAACTGTGCTGCTATTCCCAGTGAACTTATCGAAAGTGAGCTTTTTGGGCACGAAAAGGGAGCATTTACCTCAGCCGTAAGGCAGCACAAGGGTAAGTTTGAACAGGCAGACGGAGGAACTCTCTTCCTCGACGAAATCGGAGATATGAGTCTCGCTGCTCAGGCTAAGGTACTAAGAGTACTCCAAGAGAACAAAATCTCCAGGGTTGGTAGCGACAAGGATATTACTGTCAATGTCAGGGTTATAGCTGCAACCAACAAAAACGTCACAGAAGAAATTGAAAAAGGAAATTTCAGGGAGGACCTCTACCACCGTCTTAGCGTTATTCTGATCCATGTGCCCACGCTCGCTGAGCGTACTGAAGATATTCCTCTTCTAGTGGAACATTTCATAAAACAGATAAGCCGGGAAATGGGCATCACTACTAAAAAAGTGCATCCCGATGCTTATAAGGAATTGAGCAAACTCCCTTGGAGAGGAAACATACGCGAACTCCGCAATGTCACCGAACGTCTGATGATCCTCTGCGGGCCTGAAATCACTAAAGAAGATATAATAGCATACGCCACGCCGGCAATCTAACATAGATAAGACATGAATCTGGTAGCAATAGTAGGAAGACCGAATGTGGGGAAATCCACCCTTTTCAACCGCCTTGTAGGTATGAGACAGGCAATAGTCGATGAGACGGAGGGTGTGACACGTGACCGACACTATGGTACTTGTGAATGGTGTGGCAATGAATTTTCAGTGGTGGATACCGGAGGCTTCACATCCAAATCAGATGACATATTCGAGAGCGAAATACGCAAACAGGTGATGATTGCAATAGAAGAGTGCGATCTGGTACTTTTTGTCGTGGAGGTAGGTACCGGTATCACCGACTTTGATGCTGAGATTGCAGACCTATTACGCAGGAGCGATAAACCCGTTGTGCTTGCCGTCAACAAGGTGGACACCGGTAACAAAATGTATGGTGCACACGAATTCCACGCTCTCGGTCTGGGTGACCCATGGTGTATTTCTTCAGCCAACGGCAGCGGTACAGGCGACCTGTTGGATAGAATTGTGGAATTGCTTCCGGATCAAAACACTATTGAGGATGATCCCTACGCCGATGTTCCGCGCATAGCAATTGTGGGTAAGCCAAATGTGGGCAAATCGTCACTCGTCAATGCCTTTCTGGGAGAAGAGCGCCATATCGTAACCCCAATTGCGGGCACCACACGCGATTCTATTTCCACTTATTACAATAAATTCGGGCACGAATTCATGCTCATCGATACAGCAGGCCTCCGTAAGAAAACCCGCGTCAAAGAGGATCTGGAATTCTATTCAGTGATGCGCTCCATCAGGGCTATAGAAAACTCCGATGTATGTGTGTTGATGGTTGATGCCTCAACCGGTATTGAATCACAGGATATGGCCATTTTCAACCTCATAGTCCGCAACAAAAAAGGTTGTGTGATAGTTGTCAATAAATGGGACACCGTTGAAAAAGGTAACAATACGATGAAAGAGTTTACTGAAGTGATCAAGAAGCGCATTGCGCCATTCAGCGACGTTCCTATTATATTTACATCAGTAATTAACAAGCAGAGGATTCTCGACGTGCTCAATGCAGCGGGCACAGTCTATTCCAATTACTCGAGAAAAATCCCCACATCAGAACTGAACGAAGTGATGCTTCCCGAGATTGAGAACTACCCTCCTCCGGCATGGAAAGGCAAATATATCAGAATTAAATATGTGACCCAGCTGCCCACACAGTTCCCCTCATTCGCCTTTTTCTGCAATCTGCCTCAATATGTAAGGGAACCCTACAAGAGATTTCTGGAAAACAGACTCAGGGAACATTTCGATTTCAGTGGCTGCACGATTCAAATTTATCTCAGGAAAAAGTAGATTTTTTAGCCGGAAGCAGTATTGTAAAGCAAGCCCCTCCCAGAGATGATCTGGAGTAGGATATTGTGCCCTGGGATTGCTCTATGATGTTGCGACATATAGCAAGTCCAAGACCGGTACCTCCGCTTTTGGTAGTAAAATTGGGATGGAAAAGTCTCTCCATATGTTCCTCGGCAACCCCTTGGCCATCATCTGCAAAATCCACTTTGTAATAGAGTCCTTCTTCATGCTCCACAGCATCGATCGTGATTAGAATGTGCCCTGTTCCACGTGAATTTTGTATTGACTCAATGGCATTCTGGATAATGTTGACAAAGACACGGGAGAGCTGTTGTCTTCTTGCAGATACCACAGGATCTGAAACATTGTTGCGGATTTCGATTGTGATATCATCATTGGTGTCAAAGAAAAATACCTGCTCGGAAATAGCCTCATTCAAATTCACATCCACCACCTCTTCGTTATAGAATCTTGAGAATGATGAGAACGCATTCGCTACCTCACTAAGATTCGCTATCTGTCCCAAAATAGAATTCAGAGTGGGTTGTACCTGCTCTTCCCATCCGGGGCGTCCCTCCTCCTTCATTCTAATCAAATACTGTATGCGGAGTTTCATCGGGGTAAGGGGATTCTTAATCTCGTGGGCAATCTGCCTGGCCATCTCCTTCCAGGCCTGTTCTCGCTCTGCCTGTGCCAGTTGCAGTCTACTTTCATCAAGGTCATCTACCATCTTGTTGTAGGCACTCACAAGCACTCCTATTTCGTCCCTGTTATTGTGGTAGGAAATATATCTGTTCCTGTTGGATGATGTGGTCAACCCCTGAATTCTCTCCTTAATCTCCACTAGAGGCCTGGAGAGGGAGTTAGAGAGTAGCACACTTATTATGAACGCGAGGATAATCAATACAAGATAGATATTGATGATGGTAGCAATCATTGAGGATGAAGCACTCAACATATCCGCCGAACGGGAGAAATAAGGAAGGTTGATTATAGCCACCATAGAGCCCTGGTTGTTGAATAGCGGTGCGTATACAGAGAAGTACTTCATCCCGGCCACCTCCTCCATGGTGGTGTATTTAAGGGCATTGTTGTGCGCAATCTCATGATATGCATTTCCGTTCATACGTTTGCCCATCAGGAACTGTTCGTAGATATCGGGCTGTGTGGTACGTATAAGGCCTCCATGAGTGTCATAGAGGTTGATATCGGTTCTAATCACTTTTGACAAGTCATCCATCGCGTTGAAGAACTCCACTGACTGCACCTGACTGTAGACATTTGCATATCTGCAATATTCTGAAAGTACGTTGCGAGCAGTAGTGATCTTCTCATCCATCTCACGTTCATTGCTAGTTTTGTTCAATCTGCTGATATAATGGATACTGGCTACTCCAAGGAAGAGAATGGAGAAGATCATCGCTGAGGTAATGATGATGGTGATCTTTCTCTTAATGGACCTCTTTGGAAGGGAAAATAACTTGCTATCTCTCTCCCAGAATGTCATTATGGAGAAGAAGAGTCCGAAGAAAATTGCTATATATGAGAATGAGACTACATTTGAGAAAAACTTGTGGCTGGGACGGCTTACAAGTGTTATTTCATCGGCTGAAAACTTGTTAATAAAGTGAACGTAGCCCTTCTTGATCTGCATTGAATAGCCATCAGGACAACTCTGATCAAAAATTAAGGGATACTCATAATCACCCTTGTATGTAATAATACGACCATTGCTGTATCTTGCAAAAGAATAATTTCGCGGAAGCCGAAGATCATTGTAACCCTCGTCGCCACTAAGTATGGTCGGCAGACCTTCAAACTCTGAAGAGTATTTGGACTCAATTTCCACAAAAAGTCGGGTAACTCTCGAACTCACAGGGTCAAAGAATGTAAACATGCCCAAGTACGAAGTCAGACCATTGTATTTATTAATATAGAAAAATCTCGAATTAGGTGCCAACGGTGTACCAAACCTCGTTATCTGGTCCTGATAGAAGGGATAACATGGTATCAGTTCACTGCCCTGTCCCAAGTCCAGCAGGTCATTGGGAGAGCAGACGGTCAACTCTATATTATATTTTTGAGCAACATTACGATATAAGTAGCGTTCAAGCAGACGGCTACGGATTACTTCGCGTCTATCCACCGCGGTCAGCAATGCAATAATAGGATCATAAGCTATTGTTTCCTCTACGTTGCGTAACTGAAGTTCAAGACTTAAGTCCCGCTCCATTGCAAGTTTATTGGTTCTTACACGGTTTGTCTCATATTCCTTTTCAAAACCATATACCACAATCATTGTCACGCAGTAAAGCGATATTATCAACACATAGAGTGTCATATTGAACCAGGACAACAGAGAGAATGTCCGTCTTTTACGGAAGATCAACACCAGCAACTGCAGCATCAGCAAAAGCCCAAGAAATATCATCGCTGAGGCGAAATACGCCAGGATGGAATATAAGGAAAGTTCGTCGATGCGGAAGGGCTCCAGAACAATATTAGAGTTAATAATCAGCGAACGGAGCGTCAGGTGGATATAAAGCGCCAGAAGGAGAGTTGCTAAAACAGCGACTACGGAGCGCACAATCCTCATATTCCTGCCGGATTGCTTGATACGCTTAACTATATGGAGACGAGTTATGAATACGGCATAAGCAAGGAGGGCGATTAGTACATTGTTAAGTAGAAAATTGCCCAGGGAATCAAACAAGCGATTGTCCGCATAATAGATCGGCGAAAATAATTCTCCCGGCATATCATTACGGGCCACCACGATGAAGGCCACAATTCTAATCGCCAAAAGAACAACAGCTGTTATCATGAATGATAACCAGTTTCGCTTTCTTACATGGAATAAGAAAAGAGCCATGACCGCAAAAAGCATCGAAATCCACATCGGAGTGAGATTTGTGCTCCTGGCTAGACTCGGACTTTCGGAAACCAGTGAGAAAAGTGGCAGACCCTCAATTCCATAGACCACACCGGCATCATCCACATTGACGCTTACCGGATCAAAGCCTGCGCTAATGCGAAGATTCTTATTTGTATGGTTTTTCAGACCCCGGTCGTCAAGATAATCCGTTTTGACCAAAATACCGGTGATTACTTTAGTTCTGTATGAGGGAGAAATATAGGTATTCACTATGTACCACGCCGAGCCGAGATTGACATATTGCTCCTCAAGTCCCAAATAAGCCAGCGGCGAACTGGAAAGGTTGGCATTGCTCAAATAGTGGAGACGGTAAGTAAATGAATAGGCATCTACTTCATCATTGCTTATAGGAAACTGGTTGGCCCAGGACTGAAGCGTATCGGAGACATATTTGTATATAACCATATCATCCGGCAGGTCGCTAAGATCTACCCATTGATCATCCGGTGTAGTGATGGCACGATGGGCATATTTTTCGATTAAATGCTGCCGGTGATGAACCTGTTTTTGCACCTTTCGCACTTCCCGACGGAGATTATAGGTCCCTGAACTACCCGCAAAAGAGATAATGGCAAACACGATGGCCACGACCGCAACAAATATCGTCAGATATTTGTTGCCGGCTCCCGTAATCCGTTTGTATATAGTCCTGAATCCTTTCACTTATGGTGGTATGGCTCGCCTTTAATGATAGTGAATGCCCTGTATAATTGTTCAACAAAAATCAGGCGCACCATCTGATGTGAAAATGTCATCTGTGAGAGAGAAAGTTTACTGTCTGCCCGCTGATAGACTTTTTCTGAAAATCCGTATGCGCCTCCTACCACAAAGACCAAATCTTTTGATCCGTATGTCATTTTCTGCTCCAAATGTCGTGCCCAATCTTCCGATGAGTACATCTTGCCGCGCTCATCAAGTAAGATCACTTCATCAGTACTCTTTAATTTGGCCAGAATGAGTTCCCCTTCCCTCTCTTTGATTTGTTCAACAGAGAATGACGATGTCTGTTTCAGTTCGGGAATAACAGTCATTTCAAATGGCACATAGTACTCTATACGGTTGGTATAGAGTCTGATTCCCGACTGGAGCCAGCCATCTACGCTCTTGCCAACAAGGAGTAGTTTGACTTTCATACTACAAAAATAACATTTTTAGGGGGATTTATTCTTCCGATGGCGTGATTTTTGCTGATTTACGATATAATAAGCAGTTTTATCACTTCTAAACCTATCACGCCAAATGAAGAAGATTTTATTATTGGCCTTGTTCGGGATATTATCTTTCACTGTACCGGCTCAGACGATGCAGATGATCAGGACTTCCCAGACCAATGTCCAAAGCAACACCGATCAGGATGTATTCACCCCTATCGGCAAATATATCCAATCTGGCGACTATGAAAAACTCTCCGCCTGGTTTGCCGACAACCTTGAACTGAACATTTTGGGTGCCATCAATAATTGCACCCGAAATCAGGCACGTCTGATTATTAAAAACTTTTTCACCAATTATACACCTAAAAAGTTTACCATCATTCATAAGAGTGGAAAGGCTCCTATGAAATATGCGGTTGGCTCACTTACCGCGGGCGGTGAAAAATTCAGAGTGATACTCTACGTCAAAACTACAGACGGAGTAAATTCAATCCAGCAGCTTAAGGTCGAACGGGAGTAGGAATATCCATTCTACCCACGATAACACCTTGCCCTCCGCTTTGGACAATAACCACTTTGCGGCCGGCAAGGTTTTCTATTTCTACTGCATTCTTGAGAAAAGTATGAGAATGCCCTCCAATGATAATGTCTATATCTTTTGAATTTTGTGCCATCAGAATATCTGAAGGATGCTCCATTGAACCTCCTTGATGACCGAAATGCGATAGAAGTATCACAAGATCACACTTTTTCTCATGTTTGAGCCGGGCAGCCCATTTATTGACCTCAGAAATTGCATCCAAACGCACAAGACCTTCAAGATGGCTGTTGAGCACAACTCCTTCAAGATATGATGTAACACCTACTATACCGATTTTCAATCCGGCCCTACGGATGATGGTATAAGGCTGTACATAATCCTTTAAAATTGAACCTGAGAAGTCGTAATTGCAGGTTACTGTAACAAATTCGGCCGATGCGAGACGTCTTGCAAGCTCTTCCTGACCATTGTCAAACTCATGGTTACCCAGAGTTGCTACGTCATATCCAAGGGCATTCATAAGCTCTATCTCCAGGTCACCTTTTGCCACAGTAAAATAGGGTGTGCCCTGATTGTAATCACCGGCATCGAGCAACAATACATTACGGCGACCAGCCTCTTTCCTGACAGAATTGATATACTGTAAGCGGCGTTCAACGCCACCTTTATCACGATCACGGCCTACCCTTACCGGCTCGATCTGGCTGTGGGTGTCATTTGTGTGAAGTATTACGAGATGTCTGGGGGAGCAGGATGCTGCCATTACAACCACTACAACACACAACAAAACATATTTGATAATATTCTGTCTCATCTTCGGGAGTCCTCCCTATTTTTTGTTATCACACGACCGTCATTTTTAAGAGAAATGATTTCACCACGTGCGGTCATCTCTCTAACATAATCCACAATAGCATCCCGAATATAAATATTCTCCAGATTAGTGATATTTTTAGCGAAATCTCCCACACTCAACCTATCACCACCATCCATCAGGAAGTTAATTGTAGCAAACTTGTAATCCTTTTCCGGATCAATAGGTTCTTCTCCCACTGTAAGCGATTCAAGTTTATAGCCGTCAAATACCACTTTCACGTTGCTCAAAGCCTCAACACGACCTCTTGAAGCCATACTTCTGAGGAATTTGTCCAGATCAGCCCCTGAAATATCAAAGGTTACGAGGTAATTGTCAAATGGAAAAATCGAAAAAATGTCGTAAACCCTTACCGCACCTTTAGGAAGAGAGGTGCGAATACCTCCAAAGTTGGTCATAGCCACGTCTACCTTCGAACCGGTCTCTTTCTCGGCCACTGCACGGATTACATCCACCGCAAAATTGGAAAGAGGGCCTTCCGGAATACCTTTATCATATTCATCCTCGGAATATCCGATAATTTCCATCAAAGGAGCTACCATCGGTTCATATTTACTGATAATTTTAGTTGCTGTGAAGTCCTTGATATCACCCCAAGTTGCATCCATGGCAACTGTCGTCCATCTATAATTGATCTGAGCATAAGCAGCAGAGACTCCAAGAAGGAGCAGTAAAGTTAAAAAGAGACTTTTGATCTTCATTGTTCTAATTCTTTACCTTAATCCATTTCAAAAGATCTTTAAAGGAGGCCTTTTTACCATAGGTCAGAATACCTACCTTATATATCTTCGCTGAAATCACAGCCATAAGAAGGGCGGTCGCCAAAAGCAAAATAATCGATAGAGCGAGTTCCCAGAAGGGCACCACACCGAAAGGAATCCTTGCCATCATCACCATAGGAGAAGTAAAAGGTATTATCGAAGACCAGAAAGCAAGCTGTCCTGTGGGATTCTGGAAAGTAGGAATCATCAGGAAGAGACCCAGGATCAAAGGAACGGTAATAGGTATCGAGAGTTGGCCCGTGTCCGCTTCATTATCCACTGCCGCACCCACTGCGGCAAACATACCGGCATAGAGCAGATAACCCAGTAGGAAATAGATTACAAAGCAGGTGATCACATAGCCGAACCTCACCTCGGAAATGCCGCTTAGAATAGAGCCCATACCGGCCATATCGGCCGACTCTACAGTTGAAATAATATCACCCCCCATGAAAATACCTGCCACCGCAACTAGGACCAGAGTGAGCACCACCCATATCAGAAACTGCGTCAAAGCAACAAGTGCAATTCCTAAAATCTTGCCGATCATAAGCTCCACCGACTTAACAGATGAGATAATAACCTCAACTATACGACCGCTTTTTTCCTCAATCACTCCACGCATCACCATATTGCCGAACATAAAGATGAACATATAGATCAAAAAGCTCATAATATAAGAGAGCGCCATATAGATCTCCGTTGATTCCTCCTTCTCTCCTTTGTCGGTAAGAGTGAGAGTTGTGATCTGCACATCACTCTTCACCTCTTCAAGAATGTGGTCGAGATCGGTAATATTATAGAGTGAAAGTTTCATCGTCTCTACGGCCTTATTGACTTTGCTTGAAATATCGCTCTTTATATCCACATTTAGAGGCTCAGCAGAGTAGGCCACTGCCTGCACGTTATTGGATGAGTCAAGCTCCGAAATACCCACAAGCGCATAGACATCCAAATTATTAAAGTCTGCCTTCAACTGCTCGAGAGAGCTACCTTCAGGAGCAATAATGTATTCTGCAGTGGTACTACTCTCAAGATAAGGAGCCACAATACCGGAATTATCCTGCACCATCACCTTTTCAGTATCCTTGCCTCCCACCACCATCAGTACGGTGGGAACGATAAAAAGAGCTGCCATTAATATTGGAGTGAGGATGGTTGTCAGAATAAATGATTTTTTCTTGACGCGTACCGAATATTCGCGTCCCAATATAATTGCTATTTTATTAAAATTCATGTCTTCCTTCTATTTTTCGCTTACGAGTTTAATAAAAATGTCGTTCATTCGTGGAACAAGCTCCCTATAGGAAGCAATATCCACGCTATTCAGCAGTTCCGGAAGGATCTGCTGTGCTCCTGCACCATCTTCCACATCGAGCACCGCTCTCCTTAAGTGTTTGTATTCTTCATCCAGCGAGATGGTGAAATATTTGGACCAGGTGGCAAGAGGTTGGGAAGAGCGATAGAGCACCTCCACTTGGTTGGAGCCATATTTCCGGCGAATCTCTCCTGTAGGACCCGATACCACCAGTTTTGCGTGGTTGATAAGTGCAATATCGTCGCAAAGTTCCTCAACCGACTCCATATTATGAGTGGAGAGAATTATAGTTGCCCCCTCCTCCTTCATTCGGAGGATTTCGTTTCTGATGAGCTGCACATTGACCGGGTCAAAACCTGAAAAAGGTTCATCCAGGATCAGCAACGAGGGTTTGTGGAGCACGGTGGTGATAAACTGTACCTTTTGTGCCATACCCTTGGAGAGTTCCTCCACCTTTTTATCCCACCAGCTGCGAATACCGAATTTGACAAACCACTCTTTAAGTTCTTTCTTTGCCTGAGCCATGGAAAGGCCTTTTAAACGCGCCAAATAGATTGCTTGCTCCCCTACCTTCATCTTTTTGTAGAGACCGCGTTCTTCCGGCAGATAGCCGATTTCGCGTACCATTTCGTCGTTCATCAATCTGCCGTTATAGATAATTTCACCTGCTGTAGGGATGGTTATACGGTTGATGATACGTATTAGGGTGGTCTTACCGGCCCCATTCGGGCCCAGCAGACCAAAAACACGCCCCTTATCCGCCTCTATCGAGACATTGTCAAGAGCCGTAAAGTCACCGAACTTTTTGGTGACGGATCTGCATTCCAACATTTCATACTATTTTTAACAAAAATCGCGTGTAAAGGTAAGCAAAATATCCGTCTGTTTTCAGTAATTAAGGTTATTTATGGTATCTTGATAGTTTTGAACCACAGTCGGGAGTCAAGATATTGTTTCGTACAAGATCACTAAAGCTCCATTGCGATGTATCAGTGACACTGCGGTAGCGGAGTATGCCTTTTGCGGCAAAAGTCCCTACATAGGGGTGTGCGATAAGTTCCTCCTTAGTCAATGACCAGAAATCAAAACGCGTTACATGGCTACTGTCAGCCTGAACAGCGAAGGCGAAACCATCGAAACGTTCCTGGTCTATGCCGTCAATCTCCATTAGTTGTTGTGGATCTAAAAAACCGCCCAAACGTTCCCTGTATTCGATAATCCGGCGCGCATAATAAGGACCTATCCCCCTAAGGGTGACCAAAGCTGCACTATCGGCCATATTGAGTTCCAATTTCGGTATATCTATAAATGGCTCTAAACGCTGATAAAGAGTATCGGATACCACATACATTTTGGCGAAATCCTCCTTTCTGCGGAAGGAACCGCCTTTGCTTCGGTAATTGAGAATCACCTCTGCCTGACGTTCTGATAGTCCAAGCCGTACCAGCTCTTCCAGGGTGACTGTGTTGGGATCGAATACAAATGACTCCACTCTTCGTGGTTGCCGACTTGGCTTGCTGTAACTCTTCGCGGGAGCCGGATAACCCCCGTAGCGAGTTCGTTGATTACTTTCTACGACGGAAGTATTTCTGTTTGTGGTCTTGCTACGAGAATATGTTCCGGAAGAGAACTCCGGAGAAGAATATGATATCGGTAACAGCAGAGAATCATTTGTCACTGAATAGTGATGGTCAGCAGCCGTTGTTTCTTTGGATTCCGTTTGCGGAGCAGGTCTGTTGATCACTTTTTCAAAGAAAATAGCTGTCTGAAAACCAATAATTAAGAATATGAGTGCAATCACACCGGAAGCAGCGCTCTTTTTCACTTTTTCTTTCCTCTTCATATCTACCTTGCTCATTAAAGTGTTTGTAAACTTATGATTAATGTCATTTTTCCGCCACTGGATTTTTGGCCGGATTATGCGCAGAAACGACAATCACTATTTCACCTTTAGGTTCGTGTGATGTGAAATATTCGGCCAGCGATGCAAGGGTTCCGCGATGAGTGGTATCATATATTTTAGAGATCTCTCTCGATACACTTGCAGGACGTTCCGCACCGAAATATTCCGCAAACTGTGTCAGCGTTTTTGCCAGACGATGGGGCGATTCATAGAATATCATCGTTCTGGTCTCCTCTTGAAGAGCTTTTAGGCGTGTCTGACGCCCTTTTTTTACCGGAAGAAATCCTTCAAAGACAAATCTGTCACAGGGAAAACCCGAATTAACCAGAGCGGGAACAAATGCAGTAGCACCGGGAAGTGTTTCTACCTCTACACCAGCCTCTACACAACTTCTCACAAGTAGAAAACCCGGATCTGATATCCCCGGAGTACCTGCATCACTTATCAACGCCACATGGATCCCTGAAAGAATCTTCTCGGTAACGGAAGCAACAGTCCGATGTTCATTAAACTTATGATGTGACTCCATCCTGGTTGTAATCCCATATTTACGCAACAAAACCGAACTTGTCCTGGTATCCTCTGCCAAAATTAGATCCACCTCCTTGAGAATTCTGACTGCTCTAAGAGTTATATCTTCAAGATTGCCGATTGGCGTAGGGACTATATAAAGTCTGGACATTTTTGATTACCTTTGTCTGGAGTTCCATGCAAAAATAAGAAAAATGTTTATAGAAAGTGCAAAAAATCCGGGTTGTATTGAGGTCATCTGTGGCTCGATGTTTTCGGGAAAAACCGAGGAATTGATACGCCGGTTAAAAAGAGCAAAATTCGCCAATCAGAATGTTGAAATATTCAAGCCTAAAATAGATGTCAGATATTCTGAAGCAGAAGTGGTGTCCCATGACTCTAATACCATACTGTCAACTCCTGTTGATTCATCCAACAACATACTGCTACTTACAGGCAATGTCGATGTGGTAGGCATTGATGAAGCACAGTTTTTTGACCCGGGCATCGTGGATGTAGTCCAGCAACTAGCCTCTCAAGGCATCAGGGTGATCATAGCAGGACTGGATATGGACTACCTTGGCAATCCGTTTGGTCCTATGCCGGCACTTATGGCAGTAGCCGAATATGTAACAAAAGTACATGCAATTTGTGTCAGATGCGGCGATATTGCAAATCATTCACACCGTCTTTCTGCCAGTGACAAACTTGTAGAACTTGGCGAACAAGATATTTACGAGCCCATCTGTCGTCACTGCTTCAACAAACTAAAAAAAACGGAAAAATAACCCGCACCACGTAACCCGCAACTTGCACCCAAAACTAAAATGGCAGCCAAATGGCTGCCATTTTAGTTTTGTTTACTCCCTCTCTACCGCTCTTTCACGTCTGCGAGGTCTTGCAATATTCAATGCTTTCTGAACATCTTCCATATTACCTACAACCAGTTTCTCAAATGAGCGCTGGCCTGTACCTGCGGGAATAAGATGTCCGCAAATTACATTTTCTTTAAGACCTTCAAGAGTGTCCTGTTTGCCACGAATTGAAGCGTCGCTCAATACCTTTGTAGTCTCCTGGAATGATGCTGCCGACATAAAGCTATTTGTCCTCAAAGCAGCGCGGGTAATACCCTGTAACACCTGTTTTGAGGTAGCTGGGACAGCATCGCGCGCAATAACAATCTTTTTATCTTGACGTTTAAGGATTGAATTCTCATCACGGAGTTTACGAAGAGTGACGATCTCACCTTTATGCAATTCGGTGGAATCTCCCGCATCGGTAACAACCTTCTTATCGAAGATTTCGTCATTCGCTTCCATGAACTCCCACTTGTCAACAAGTTCTTCAGGAAGGAAATTGGTATCACCTGGCTCAACAATTTGAACTTTACGCATCATTTGACGCACAATAATCTCAAAATGTTTATCATTTATCTTCACACCCTGCATACGGTAAACTTCCTGAATCTCATTCACGATATACTCTTGTACTCTTACAGGACCCTGAATGGCCAGGATATCTGCAGAAGAGATTACTCCATCCGAAAGCGGTGTACCTGCCTTAACATGGTCATTATCATTGACAAGAATCTGCTTAGAAAGGGGTACCAGATAGACTTTCTTTTCTCCATTTTTGGGAGTGATAATAACCTCTTTATTACCTCGCTTGATCTTACCGAGTGAAACCTCACCGTCTATCTCAGATACAGTGGCGGGATTGGAAGGATTTCTGGCTTCGAAAAGCTCTGTAACACGGGGAAGACCACCGGTAATGTCACCGGACTTACCGATTGCCCTGGGAATTTTGTGAATAATATCACCAGCTACAATCTTCTGCTTGTTCTCTACCATAATGTGGGCATTTACAGGAAGGTTGTATATCTGGATAACAGTTCCATCGTCATCAACGATCTTGACACAGGGAGTCTTGGACTTGTCTCTAGACTCTATAACGACCCTCTCAATATGTCCTGAAGTTTCGTCTCTCTCCTCACGATAAGTTACACCATTGACGAGATGCTCATAAACGACAGTACCGGTGTATTCGGAAATATTGAGGGAGTTGTATGCGTCCCAGCTACAAATCCTGTCGCCTTTAACTACAAGGTCACCTGGGGCCTTGAAGAGTTCTGCTCCATACGGAATTGTGTACTGTGAAAGATTTATGCCTGTAGTATCGTGCACAATTTTTACTTCGGCAGCACGACTTACCACGATAACATGTTCGCTTTTACCATCCACTTTGGTAACAGTCCTTAGATCTTCAAATTCAAGTTTTCCTTCATATTTGGAGATGATTTCACTATCTGAAGTGATAGTTCCTGCAGTACCACCGACGTGGAATGTACGGAGAGTAAGCTGTGTACCGGGCTCACCGATGGACTGTGCCGCAATAACACCTACAACCTCTCCCTTCTCAACCATACGGCCGGTTGCAAGGTTACGGCCATAACATTTAGCACAAACACCTTTTCGTGATTCGCAGGTAAGCACTGAGCGAATCTCAACACTTTCGATAGGAAGAGTATCAATAAGATCTGCAATCTCTTCGGTAATCTCTTCACCTGCCGAAAGAATTTTCTCAGCGGTAAGAGGGTTGTAAATATCGTGTACAGAAGTACGGCCAAGGATTCTTTCGTTTAGAGTCTCTACGATTTCGTCTTTGTTCTTGATAGCAGTAGCAATGAGACCTCTGAGTGTACCACAATCCTCCTCATTGATAATTACATCGTGAGAAACGTCTACAAGACGACGTGTCAGATAACCCGCGTCAGCTGTCTTTAGTGCGGTATCCGCAAGACCTTTACGAGCACCGTGAGTGGAGATAAAGTACTCCAGTACAGAAAGGCCTTCCTTAAAGTTGGCAAGAATAGGGTTCTCGATAATTTCTGCACTTGTAGCACCGGACTTCTGAGGCTTGGCCATAAGACCACGCATACCGCATAGCTGACGAATCTGCTCTTTGGAACCACGGGCACCGGAATCAAGCATCATAAATACAGGGTTAAATCCCTGATTATCCTTACGAATCTGTTCCTCGACGATTCGTGTCAAATTATTGTTGGTCTTAGTCCAGACGTCAATAATCTGGTTGTAACGCTCGTTATTGGTCAGAAGACCCATATTGAAACTGGCCTGTATGCTCTCCACCTCTTCATAACCTGCATCTACAAGGCGTTGCTTCTCTTTAGGTACAATAACATCTCCCAGGTTGAATGATAGGCCACCTTGGAAAGCCATTTTATAACCTAGATCCTTGATGTCGTCAAGGAACTGTGCCGTACGGGCCACATCTGATGTCTTGAGCACCTTGCCGATAATATCACGAAGTGATTTTTTCTTGAGGAGTTCGTTGATGTAGCCTACTTCAACAGGAACAAGCTGATTGAAAATTATCTTACCGACGGTGGTATCTACCATATGATATCCCTTTTCAGGATTGACACGATCTATGGGAAGGCGCACCTGCACCTTAGCCTGGAGTTCCACTCTATTTTCATTATGAGCAATGATGGCCTCTTCAGGACCATAGAACTTCATGCCCTCGCCCTTTGCGCCCTCTCTCTCTTTGGTGATATAGTAAAGTCCGAGCACCATATCTTGTGATGGTACGGTGATAGGAGCACCATTTGCGGGATTGAGGATATTATGCGAGCCTAACATCAATAGCTGTGCTTCAAGGATTGCAGCATTACCCAAAGGGAGATGAACTGCCATCTGGTCGCCGTCAAAGTCGGCGTTGAAAGCGGTACATGCGAGCGGGTGAAGTTGAATGGCCTTACCCTCAATCATCTTAGGTTGAAATGCCTGGATACCAAGACGGTGGAGGGTAGGTGCACGGTTGAGGAGCACGGGATGACCCTTCATGACATTTTCCAGGATTTCCCAGATCTCGGGGTCTTTTCTGTCGACAAGTTTTCTTGCAGATTTAACAGTCTTTACCTTGCCTCTCTCGATTAACTTACGAATAATGAATGGTTTGTAAAGCTCTGCAGCCATCAGTTTGGGAAGACCACACTCATGCATTTTGAGCTCAGGACCTACAACGATTACTGAACGTGCGGAATAGTCCACACGCTTTCCAAGGAGGTTCTGACGGAAGCGACCCTGCTTACCTTTAAGACTGTCCGAGAGTGATTTGAGAGTCCTGTTAGCCTCTGTTTTAACGGCATTTGACTTACGTGAGTTGTCAAAGAGGGAGTCGACAGCCTCCTGAAGCATACGTTTCTCATTGCGGAGAATTACCTCGGGAGCTTTGATTTCTATCAATCTCTTTAGACGATTGTTGCGTATGATTACCCTGCGGTAAAGATCGTTAATATCGGATGTAGCAAAACGACCTCCATCTAGGGGAACAAGAGGACGAAGATCAGGTGGAATCACGGGAATCACCTTCATAATCATCCACTCAGGCTTGTTCATATCCTTGGATTCACGAAATGCTTCGATAACACTCAAACGTTTCAAAGCCTCTGCTTTGCGCTGCTGTGAACCTTCAGTCTCAGCCTTGTTGCGCAAATCGAAAGAGACAGCATCTAGATCAATCCTTCTGAGGAGCTCATAGACTGCCTCTGCACCCATTCCGGCAAGAAACTTATCGGGATCGTCATCAGATAGTTGCTGATTCTCCTTAGGAAGTTGGTCAAGCACCTGGAAGTACTCCTCTTCAGTTATAAGATCGCACTCTTTATAACCAAAAGCGCTTTCAGCGACACCTGCATTGATAACCACATATCTTTCATAATAGAGGATTGACTCAAGTTTCTTTGAAGGAATGCCCAGCAGATAGCCTATTTTATTGGGTGTTGAACGGAAATACCAGATATGAGCCACCGGAACTGTCAGTTCAATATGTCCCATACGCTCTCTACGTACCTTTTTCTCTGTAACCTCAACGCCACAACGGTCGCAGGTGATGCCACGGTAACGAATCCTCTTGTACTTACCGCAATGACACTCGAAATCCTTGGAAGGACCAAAGATCCTTTCACAGAATAAACCATCCCTTTCGGGCTTGTAAGTGCGGTAGTTGACGGTTTCCGGCTTGAGGACCTCTCCTGAAGATCTTGCAAGAATTTCCTCCGGGGATGCCAGGCCGATGGTAATCCTACTGAAATTGGACTTAACCTTTACGTCTTTGTTGTAATATGACATAGTTATATATTTTTTCTATCAAACGGTGAATTAATCTAACATTACATTAAGACCTAAGCCACGAAGCTCATGTAGGAGCACGTTGAGAGACTCAGGAATGCCGGGGATGGGCATAGGATCGCCTTTGACTATGGCCTCGTATGCCTTGGAACGTCCATTGACATCATCTGACTTGATTGTCAGAATCTCCTGCAGGATATTCGCAGCACCAAATGCCTCAAGTGCCCAAACCTCCATCTCTCCGAATCTTTGTCCACCAAACTGTGCTTTACCTCCAAGGGGTTGCTGTGTAATGAGAGAGTAAGGACCGATGGAACGGGCATGCATCTTATCGTCAACCATATGGCCGAGTTTAATCATATAGATTACACCCACCGTAGCCGGCTGGTCAAACAGTTCACCGGTACCTCCATCGCGGAGGTAGGTCCTTCCATATCTGGGAAGACCAGCCTTGTCAGTATATTTAGTTATATCTTCAAGAGTTGCACCATCAAAAATAGGTGTGCTGAACCTTAGTCCAAGCTCCTTTCCGGCCCAGCCTAGTACAGTCTCATAAATCTGACCAAGGTTCATACGGGAAGGCACACCGAGAGGGTTAAGCACAATGTCTACGGTAGTACCATCCTCAAGGAAAGGCATATCCTCTTCGCGAACCACTTTGGCAACTATACCTTTGTTACCGTGGCGGCCTGCCATCTTATCTCCCACTTTGATTTTCCTCTTCTTGGCAACATATACCTTTGCAATCTTCATGATACCGGTAGGTAGCTCGTCACCGATAGTGAGATTGTAGTCCACACGCTTGAATTCGGCATCCAGCTCCTTGGAAGCAAGGAGATAGTTATTGATGAGCTTCTTGATCTGCTCGTTGGTCTTCTTATCGGAAGTCCACTTCACAGGATTTATATTGCTGTAATCGATTATGTCAAGTGCGGTACGGTTAAATTTCTCACCTTTACCTATTATACTTGTTCCATAGAGATCGTTTAAACCCAAACACTTTTTGTCGGAAACGAGAGTCCAAAGTTTCTCTATGAATATCTTTTTGAGATCTGCACCGCGCTTCTCGAAGCTATCTTTAGCCTTCTGAATTCTATCCTTGAGTGCCTGTTTACCCTGACGGGAATTATCCTTGGTAACACGCTCATAGAGTCGTTTATCTATAATTGTACCGGAAAGTGAGGGTGAGGCCTTGAGAGATGCATCCTTCACATCACCCGCCTTATCACCGAAAATGGCCCTTAAAAGCTTCTCTTCAGGTGAAGGGTCACTTTCACCCTTGGGAGTAATTTTACCTATGAGAATATCGCCCGGTTCAACACTGGCACCAATACGGATAATACCATTCTCATCCAGCTCTTTGGTGGCCTCTTCACTGACATTGGGGATATCAGCTGTAAGCTCCTCAGGACCGCGCTTGGTCTCGCGCACCTCCATCAGATACTCGTCCACGTGGATGGATGTAAAAATATCATCCCTGATAATCTTCTCGGAAATCACGATAGCATCCTCAAAGTTGTAACCCTTCCAGGGCATGAAAGCCACTTTGAGGTTGCGTCCAAGAGCGAGCTCCCCATTCTGAGTAGCGTAACCCTCGGTGAGAATCTGTCCTTCAACAACCTTGTCACCCTTCCTTACAACAGGGGTGAGGTGGATAGAGGTGCTTTGGTTGGTTTTGCGGTATTGAGGAAGTTTATATACTGTCACATCGGGACCAAAACTTACAAACTTCTCAGCCTCCGACTGCTCGTATCTTATATGGATCTCGCGTGCATCCACATATACCACCTCTCCTATCCCTTCTGAGACAATTTGAGTTCTAGAGTCCCTCACTACAGCAGCCTCAAGCCCTGTACCTACAATAGGAGCCTCCGGCTTGATGATAGGAACTGCCTGTCTCATCATATTGGATCCCATAAGAGCACGGTTGGCGTCATCATGCTCCAGGAAAGGAATCAATGAAGCTGCTATAGACGCTATTTGGTTGGGAGCTACGTCCATAAGATGCACCTGGTCTTTGGTCACCACCGGATAATCAGCCTCCTTGCGACATTTGATGCGTTCATCGAGAATAACACCTTCATCGGAAAGAGTCACATTTGCCTGCGCTACCATCTTGTACTCCTCTTCCTCTGCACTCATATAAACAAATCCATCATCACTCATATCCACAACTCCATTATTTACCTTACGGTAAGGAGTCTCAATAAATCCAAGATCATTGATCTTAGCATAGACGCATAGAGATGAAATCAAACCGATATTCGGTCCCTCAGGAGTCTCAATAGGACAAAGACGTCCATAATGTGTATAGTGTACATCTCGAACTTCAAAACCAGCACGATCTCTTGAAAGACCACCGGGGCCCAATGCCGAAAGACGACGCTTGTGTGTCATCTCCGCAAGGGGGTTGGTTTGGTCCATGAACTGTGATAGCTGGCTTGTACCAAAGAATGTACTTATGACTGACGAGAGTGTCTTCGCATTGATGAGTTCCATCGGAGTGAAAACCTCGTTGTCCCTTACATTCATTCTTTCACGAATGGTACGCGCCATACGTGAAAGACCTACACTGAACTGGTTGGCAAGCTGCTCACCTACAGTCCTGATGCGTCTGTTGCTAAGGTGGTCAATATCATCCACTGTCGCTTTTGAATTGATAAGTAGGACGAGATACCTTATAATCTCGATAATATCCTTCTTAGTCAGAACTCGTACATCAGCCGATGTATCTAGATTGAGTTTTCGGTTGAGTCTGTAACGGCCCACTTCGCCAAGATCATATCTCTTGTCAGAGAAGAAGAGTTTGTCGATCACGTCGCGTGCGGTTGACTCATCAGGCGGTTCTGAATTACGCAACTGCCTGTATGTATAATATATTGCTTCAACTTGGTTGTTGCATTGGTCCTTTTGGAGCGTATTGTGGATTATAGCGAATTCTTCCGCTTCCTCACTATCAGCGTGAATGAGGATGGTGCTTGCGCCGGACTCCAAAATATCCTCGATATGTGACTCTTCGAGGATTACTTCACGGTCAACGATAGTCTTGTTGCGCTCTATATATACAACCTCACCTGTATCTTCATCCACGAAGTCTTCATTCCAGGTCTTGAGGACTCTTGCCGCGAGTTTGGAGCCGATATGCTTCTCAAGGTTTTCTTTGGTGACCTCGATTTCGTTTGCGAGGCCGAATATATCCAGAATATCCTTGTCGCTCTCATAACCGATTGCCCTGAGAAGGGTGGTTACGGGCAATTTCTTTTTACGGTCGATGTATGCATACATCACATTATTGATGTCTGTTGCAAACTCGATCCAGGATCCCTTGAAGGGAATAATACGGGCAGAATATAGTTTGGTTCCATTGGCGTGGAGGCTCTGTCCAAAGAATACACCTGGTGAACGATGTAATTGGGAAACCACAATTCTTTCGGAACCGTTAATTACAAATGTACCTCGAGGTGTCATGTAGGGGATATCACCAAGATAGACATCCTGAATGACGGTCTCAAAATCCTCATGCTCCTTGTCATTGCAGGATAGTTTGAGTTTGGCTTTCAAAGGAACCTTGTATGTCAAACCCATTTCGAGACACTCTTCGATGGAGTAACGTGAAGGATCTACAAAATAGTCTATAAACTCCAGAGTGAAATTGTTGCGTGTATCTTCAATCGGGAATATCTCCTGAAATACTTTAAAAAGACCCTCATCACGCCGACTATCTGCGGTAGTGTCCAGCTGAAAGAAATCGCGGAAAGATTTCAACTGGACCTCTAGAAAATCGGGATAATCAAGAAGGGTCTTAGAAGTTGCGAATGAAATACGCTGATTATTAGATGTTTGCGACATTATTTAAAGGTTGGTGAAAAAATCTTAAAAAAACGACAAAAGGTTTAGAGCCCTCATTGGCTCTAAACCCGGATTACTTAGTCCCTATATCGGGAGGGGAGTGTCTTATTTAACTTCAACTTCTCCGCCTGCCTCTTCAAGAGCAGCTTTTACCTGCTCAGCTTCTGCCTTTGACACTTTCTCCCTGATCTTGGCGTTAGGTGCCTGATCTACGAGATCTTTAGATTCTTTCAGTCCGAGACCGGTAATCTCCTTGACAGCTTTCACCATCTGGAGTTTTGCCTGACCGGCTGATATAAGGATTACGTCAAATTCAGTCTGCTCAGCTTCTGCTGCGCCGGCACCGCCTTCGCCTGCTGCCACTACGACTGCAGCAGCTGCGGGCTCGATTCCGTACTCTTCTTTAAGAATATTTGCAAGTTCTTGAACCTCTTTTACGGAAAGATTAACCAGTTCTTCCGCAAGAGCTTTGATGTCTGCCATGATTGTTTATTGATTTTAATTATTTATTATTACTATTTAACTATTCTTCGGTAACTTCCTTCTTTGCCTCCTGCAGAGCGGAAATGATCCTTCTGATAGGCGACTGGAGAAGACCGATAATCTCTCCGATAAGTTCATCGTGAGACTTGATATTTATAAGAGTAGCGAGGTGGTCTGCACCAACATATGCACACTCTTGGAGATATGCGCTCTTAAGCTCAGGTTTGCCAAGTCTGGCTCCGAATTCCTTGATAATCTTAGCGGGAGCACTGGGAACATCAGTAAACATGATAGCTGTTGAGCCTTTTAGGGTAGGATACAGAGTCATGAGTTCTTCGTTATTTATGCCTTGTCCTTCAGTGTCCAGGCCTTCTAGCGCCCTCTGGAGGAGGGTATTCTTCACAACGATGAGCTTAACCTCTTTTTCAAAGCAAGCACGGCGGAGATTTGATGTGTTTTCTGCATTGAGACCTGAAATGTCTGCAAGGTAGAAATTAGGATTCTCTGCTATCTGTGCTGCTATGGTTTCAATAATCTGAGCTTTTTCTTCTTTTCTCATAACATTCGAATTTTATTCAACAGCACTAATTGTCTTGCTATCTACACTAATACCAGGGCCCATAGTGGAAGAGAGATAGATACTCTTTACATATGTGCCTTTTAGAGCCTGTGGTTTAAGTCTGATGATGGTGTTGATCATTTCAACGGCATTCTCTGCAATTTTTTGGGTGTCAAATGACACCTTGCCAATAGCTGCGTGGACAATACCCTGTTTATCAACTTTGAAATCAATCTTACCTGCTTTCACTTCCTTTACTGCTTGGCCAACATCCATTGTAACGGTACCGGACTTAGGGTTCGGCATCAAGCCGCGGGGACCTAGGATACGACCGATAGCACCAACTTTTGCCATAACAGAGGGAGTACAGATAATAACATCAACATCAGTCCAACCACCTTTGATCTTTTCAATATAATCATCAAGACCAACAAAGTCAGCACCTGCCTCTTGAGCTTCAGCCTCTTTGTCAGGTGTACACAGAACCAATACGCGAGTTACCTTACCTGTACCATGAGGAAGAGTCACAACGCCGCGTACCATCTGGTTCGCCTTACGAGGATCAACCCCCAAACGGACAGCCAACTCAACTGAAGCATCGAACTTGGTATAGGAAGTCTCCTTTACCAGAGTACATGCCTCCAGGAGTGTGTACTGCCTGCTTGAGTCAACTTTGGCAACTGCTGCCTTCTGATTTTTTGTCAATTTACTCATAGCGTGGTGATTTTATTGTACATCGGCAGGAAATTCACCTTCAACATTGATACCCATACTGCGAGCAGTACCGGCTACCATATTCATTGCTGACTTCTCGGTGAATGCATTAAGATCCGGCATTTTTTCCCTGGCAATCTCGCGTATCTGATTCCAGGTAATAGTGGCAACCTTTTTCCTGTTAGGTTCTGCAGATCCGGCCTGTACTTTTGCAGCCTCTTTTACGAGGACTGCTACAGGTGGCTGCTTCACTATGAAAGTAAAAGACTTGTCACTGTAAACGGTAATTACCACTGGTAATACCTTGCCGGCTTTGTCTTGAGTGCGGGCATTAAACTGCTTGCAGAAGTCCATAATATTCACACCCTTGGAACCGAGTGCCGGTCCTACCGGAGGTGAAGGATTGGCAGCTCCGCCTTTGATCTGCAATTTAATAAACCCGGCAATTTCTTTAGCCATAATGTCTTTTGTTTATTATTCTTTTGTTACCTGAGCAAAATTCAACTCAATAACTGATTTCCTACCAAAGATTCTAACCATAACCTTGAGTTTTCTTCTCTCTTCGAGAATCTCCTCAACATTACCGCTGAAATCTTTGAAAGGACCATCAATAATCTTTACAGCTTCTCCTACAACAAACGGTACCAGGATCTCTCCATCCTGATCACTCAGCTCGTCCACGCGCCCCAATATGCGGTCAATCTCTGACTGACGCACAGGGTTGATTACCCTTTCCTTGCCTTCGGTAAGGAAACCGATAATATTGGGTAGCTCGCGAAGCCCATCCTGGGCGATACCCAGGATTTCCATCTCAAACCTCTTGCGTTCGTTTACATCATCTGGATCATCGGACTTAAAGGAAGGGAATGTAATTTCCACAAAGAGATAACCGGGGAAAAAATTGCGTTCGGCGCTTACGCGCTTACCATTTTTAATCACAAAATATTTTTCGGTAGGAACAAGGACATCGGTGATATGCTTAAGCATTCCCTTGCCCATCTCCTTTTCGATATATTCTTTAGCGATTTTCTCTTTGTTGCCAATTATGCGGACAACATACCACTTCTTGGTGATTTCACTCATAACATTACAATTGGTAAAGACCGGTCATAATGGTTTTGATCACGAAATCAATAAGCCAGATTACAACTGACAGAATCAGCGTACAGACCATAACCAGAATAGCTGACTGTTGGAGCTTGCTCCAGTCCGGCCAGGCAACTTTTGTTGTAAGTTCTTTGTAAGACTCTTTTACGTAAGTTCCTAATTTGCTCATTGTTATTATTTTGTTGGCAAAAACAATTGGAAGCGTTTGTTTTGCCGGTTAATAACATACCGACGCGTAACCATCGGTATTGGCAGGGGAAGAGAGATTCGAACTCCCATCTATGGTTTTGGAGACCATTATTCTACCCTTGAACTATTCCCCTGTGAAAACAAGAGGGTGCTCGAATATATGTCACCCTCCTGCTTTTCGTATAGTTGATTAGCTAATGATCTTAGTAACCTGACCTGAACCTACTGTACGACCACCTTCGCGAATTGCAAAACGGAGACCTTCGTTCAAAGCTACAGGATAGATAAGCTCAACATTAATCTTAACGTTGTCACCAGGCATTACCATCTCAACACCTGCGGGGAGTTCAATCTCACCGGTGATATCAAGTGTGCGGATGAAGAACTGCGGACGATACTTGTTATGGAAAGGAGTGTGGCGACCGCCCTCGTCTTTCTTCAACACGTAAATTGCAGCCTCAAATTTTCTGTGAGGAGTAATGGTGTTGGGGTGAGCAATAACCTGACCTCTCTTGATCTCTTTCTTATCGATACCACGGAGAAGAAGACCTACGTTATCACCTGCCTCACCCTGGTTGAGGATTTTGCGGAACATCTCAACACCTGTAACAACTGACTTTCTGGGCTTTTCGCCAAGACCGATAATATGTACCTCGTCACCTGTTTTTACAACACCTGTCTCAATACGACCTGTAGCAACTGTGCCACGACCGGTGATAGAGAAGATATCCTCTACAGGCAATAGGAAAGGTTTTTCATTATCACGCTTGGGAATAGGGATATAATTATCCACTGCTTCCATAAGCTCAACAACTTTTGCCTCCCACTCAGGATCGCCGTTAAGTGCGCCAAGAGCAGAACCGCGAATAACGGGAGCATTGTCACCGTCAAACTCGTAGAAGCTGAGGAGTTCACGAACCTCCATCTCAACGAGTTCAATCATTTCGGGATCGTCAACGATGTCCACCTTGTTGAGGAAAACAACGATACGGGGAACGTTCACCTGACGGGCGAGAAGAATGTGCTCGCGGGTCTGGGGCATCGGACCGTCTGTAGAAGCTACAACGAGAATTGCACCGTCCATCTGAGCAGCACCGGTAACCATGTTCTTAACATAGTCAGCGTGACCGGGGCAGTCTACGTGAGCGTAGTGGCGGTTTGCAGTTTCATACTCTACGTGAGAAGTATTAATGGTAATACCACGCTCTTTCTCCTCAGGAGCATTGTCAATTTGATCAAATGATTTAACCTCAGAAAGACCCTGCTTTGCCAATACCTTGGTGATAGCAGCTGTCAAAGTAGTTTTGCCATGGTCAACGTGGCCGATAGTACCGATGTTCACATGCGGTTTATCTCTTTTAAAACTTTCTTTTGCCATAATTTTGTTTTTATATTGTTATTAGTTGTTGGAGCCGGTGGAGAGAATTGAACTCTCGACCTCTTCCTTACCAAGGAAGCGCTCTACCCCTGAGCTACACTGGCGATATTTCAATTTGAGCGGAAGACGAGGTTCGAACTCGCGACCCTCAGCTTGGAAGGCTGATGCTCTGCCAACTGAGCTACTTCCGCTTAATTACAAAAAAAGTGGGGAGAGCAAGATTCGAACTTACGAAGGCGTACGCCAGCAGATTTACAGTCTGCCCCATTTGGCCACTTTGGTATCTCCCCATGCTTTTACAATCTTTCAATAAGAGCCGACAGAGGGATTCGAACCCACGGCCTGCTGATTACAAATCAGCTGCTCTGGCCAACTGAGCTATGTCGGCTTTCCAAATTTTTCCAAATTGGGAGTGCAAATATATGCCATTTATCTCAATCGGCAAAATTTTTAGGGAAATTATGCGTTTTTTTCGTTACCACAAGAGACTTCCTATCCTAAAAGCAACAAAAGCGAAGAGCCAGGCAACCAGAAGCGTAGTAATTATGGAAATTAGAGACCATTTCCAACTGCCACTTTCTCGACGTATAGTAGTAGCAGTCGCCACACAGGGGATATAAAGTAACGAAAATACCATAAAAGAAAGAGCGTTCGCCCGATTGACACTATCGTCGGCTGCTATCCTTGCTGAAAGTGCAGTTGTATCCAACTCCTCACCGCTCTCCTGGTATAGAACTCCCAGAGTGCTAATGATAAATTCCTTAGCTGTAACACCGGCAATCAATGCAGCACTCATTTTCCAGTCAAAACCCAGAGGTGCCATAACAGGTTCCACTGCCTGTCCGAAACGGTGCAGGTAAGATGGAGAGTCTTCTTCTTCCGGAACACCCTCATTGATGGGAAAATAATCCAGAGCCCAGACAATTACTACTGCCAATAAAACAACCGTACCAATTTTCTTAAGATACTCTGATGCGGCACCCCACATACCTTTAAGAGCTAATCTAATGTTAGGGACCTTTAACGGAGGCAATTCAGTCTCATAATCCTCGGATTTTCCTCTAAAAAAGATCCTTTTATTGATAAGGGCTATTACGATACCGGTTAGAATACCGCCTAAATAGAGGAGCATCATCACCAAAGAGCTGTGTTTAGGGAAAAATATTCCGGAAAAAAGCAAAAATGTCGGAATACGCGCACTACATGGGATATAGGGAATCATCATCATAGTAAGAATGCGATCGCTACGCCTCTTTATGCTCCTTGTCGCCATGATTGCCGGCACATTACACCCAAATCCCATCAGCAACGGAATAAAGGAACAGCCGTGAAGACCTATTCTGTGCATGTACTTATCCATCAGTTTGGCGGCTCTGGGCAGATATCTCGTCTCCTCAAGCAGAAAAATGAAGAAAAAGAGTATTAGAATGTTTGGCAGGAATGCCAGCACTGCACCAATACCATTGATAATACCGTTTTGAAGAAAATCCAGAAGCCATCCATCCTGCATCTTTTGCCCGAGAAAGAATGAAAATTTTCCCATAAGAGCCTCAATCCATTGTTGAGGGTAGGAGCCGAGCTTAAAAGTAGAGAAAAACATCAGCCAGATGACAGCCAAAAAGATCAGAAGACCCCAAAATGTGTGGGTCAACAATGGAAAGTCGCCATCACTGTCACCTCCCATATTGTGGATACCTCTGGTATGGTCGTGCCTGCGGTTAGACATTTATAAGTGCTTTTAATATTCCATCAACATCGTATCCGCACTCCTTATGAAGTTGCTCAGGTGTTCCCTGACCTACAAATCTGTCAGGCATCCCAAGTCCGGTCACCTTACAGGAAAGCTGGCGGGAAGCCACATACTCTGATACAGCACTATAAAGACCGCCGATAAGTGCACCATCTTCGAGTGTCACTATACGGCCCACTTTGGAGCAAACCTTTTCGAGGAGATTCTCATCAATCGGCTTTAGAAACCTCATATCGCAGTGAAACACGCTAATCCCCCTCTCTTGAGCTTTCTTTACAGCAAGGGAACCATTGTAACCTATAGCACCGACACTCAACAACGCGACATCCTTTCCTTCCTGGAGGATAACTCCACGTCCGGGCTCGATTCTCTCAAAAGGCTCATTCTTCCAGGCAGTACCATTGCCGGTACCGCGCGGATACCTAATTATAATAGTACCGTACTCCGGCAATGTTGCTGAATACATCATATTGCGAAGCTCAAGTTCGTTCAGAGGGGCTGCTATCATAACATTAGGAACCGGTCTGAAACAGGAAAAGTCAAAAGCACCGTGGTGAGTAGGTCCATCTTCTCCGACAATACCCGCCCTGTCAAGACAGAGAATAACCTTGAGTTCCTGCAGGGCCACATCATGAATAACATTGTCATATGCGCGTTGGGCAAATGAAGAGTAGATATTGCAGAATGGAAGCATACCGGCAGCCGCCAAGCCTGCAGAGAAAGTAACTGCATGCTGCTCGGCAATTCCCACGTCAAAAACGCGGTCAGGCATCTCGGCCATCATAATATTCATACTGCAGCCGGTAGCCATAGCAGGGGTAATCCCTATGATTTTCTCATTTTCCTTCGCAAGGTCGAGCAGCGTATGACCAAATACATCCTGGAATTTTGAGGCACCAGCCTTGCCTGAGATTCTGGCACCTGTTGCCGGATCAAACTGGCCCGGGGCATGCCAAACCGTCTGATTATCCTCGGCCGGTTTGTAGCCTTTACCCTTTTTGGTTATAACATGGAGTAGTTTAGGTCCGTCAATCTCTTTCAGGCGACCCAGTATATCAACCATTTGTTCTATATCGTTGCCATCCACTGGACCGAAATATCTGAACCCCAAAGAGTCAAAAAGATTGCTCGCATTAGTATTGCGCAATATGCCCTTTTTGATGTATTTGAGGAAATTTTGGACATGTGTACGGATCTTACCGGCACCTAGGCGATCCCAGATCGTCTTCTTTATGCGATTATATTTACGACTGGTAGTCACCTTCATAAGGTGGTTGTGCAGCGCACCTATACTTTTATCTATTGAGATCTGATTGTCATTGAGGATCACCAGCAGATTTGTTTTGAGAGAACCTGCGTTATTGAGTCCTTCGAAGGCAAGTCCTCCTGTCATGGAACCATCACCAATAATAGCCACGAAATGATCTTTACTTCCCTGCATTTGAGATCCTACAGCCAATCCAAGTGCCGCTGAAATAGAAGTGGAGGAGTGTCCTGTACCGAATACATCATATTCGCTCTCCGAACGCTTTGGAAAGCCACTGATGCCGCCTAACTTGCGATTGGTCTTGAAAGCCTCACGTCTGCCGGTAATAATCTTGTGAGCATACGCCTGATGGCCCACATCCCAGACTATCTTATCGTTCGGGGTATCAAATACCTTGTGCAGTGCCACCGCAATTTCCACAACTCCGAGGCTGGCTCCGATATGACCTGGATTTTCAGCACAGCAACTTACAATATACTCCCTAAGCTCAGAACACAACTGCTCCAGCTCTTCGTGCGACAAATCTTTAATGTCTACGGGGGACTCTATTCTTTCAAGCAATGTCAACTGATACCTCCTACCTGATTATAGTTTGATCCCTGTCAGGGCCTATGGAGATAATTTTTATGGGAACACCTGTCTCTTGTTCGATAAACTTAACGTATCTCAAAAATTCGTGAGGAAGCTCCCCCTCTCCACGTGCTCCTGTAAGATCTCTCTTCCAGCCGGGGAACTCACGATATACGGGCCTCACTTCAGCAGATGAGTCATAAGGCACCTGGTAACATTTTTGCCCATCAACTATATATGATGTTGCTACCTTTATGGTGTCAAATGTGTCAAGAACATCGGATTTCATCATGATCAGATCGGTGACTCCATTAATCATTATCGCATATTTGAGAGCAACCAGGTCAAGCCAGCCTGTACGACGGGGACGTCCGGTAGTGGCACCGAACTCAAATCCACGGCGACGGAGCTCTTCCCCTCTCTCATCAAAGATCTCAGTTGGGAAGGGGCCACTGCCCACTCTGGTACAATATGCCTTGAAAATACCATATACACGACCCACACATCTTGGAGAAACTCCAAGCCCAATGCAGGCTCCCGCACAAGCGGTAGATGATGAAGTTACAAAAGGATATGAGCCAAAATCTATATCAAGCAGTAAGCCCTGTGCTCCCTCAGCGAGTACTTTTTTGCCGGAACTGAGCAATTCGTTGACCATATATTCGCTGTCAACAATATTAAAATCCCCGAGGTACTCCACAGCCTCAAACCATTGTGCCTCATCTTGCATGGGATCATATTCAAAGTCATATTGGCTGAGATATGAGATATGTTGCTCTTTGAGCGCGTTGTATCTGGAGATGAAGTCCGGTGAGAGAATATCACCCACCCTAAGTCCACTACGACCGATCTTATCCGTATATGTGGGAGTAATACCTTTAAGGGTAGATCCGATCCTTGATGCTCCTTTAGCAGCCTCTTGAGCAGCATCTATTGTGCGGTGTGTGGGCAAAATCAAATGGGCCTTTTTAGAGATGGCAAGACGTTTCTTTACAGGAACGCCCATTTTTATGATAGCTTCGCATTCTCTTTTGAAAATAATAGGATCCAGCACAACGCCGTTGCCTATGATGTTCATGGCATTAGAACGGAATACTCCTGAAGGAACAGTATGCAACACAATTTTGTTGCCTTCGAAGTGAAGAGAATGTCCGGCATTGGGCCCTCCCTGGAAACGAGCTATGACAGGATATGTATCTGCAAGCACATCAACTATTTTTCCCTTGCCCTCATCTCCCCATTGGAGTCCCAGAACTACATCAAGTGTCATAATGTATATAGATTTTTGAAATAACACGCTAAGGTACAACTTATATTCCAATTGCAGAAATAAATCTGGAGGACGCATTTATATTTTGTCATTTCGTTGAAATGCACTATTTTTAGCATTTCTTTGCAAAATCCTAAAAAAAATAATTATGGCAGAAAAATTGGCTAAATTCATCAACGATTCCCCTATAGCAAGGTGGACTGCACTGATCCTCATCTCTCTGATGATGTTTTTCACATACATGTTCGTTGATGTAATGTCACCGCTCAAATCCCTCGTTGAAAGTTCACTCGGATGGGATAGCGGCGTATTCGGCACTTATGCAGCATCCGAATACATTCTCAACGTATGTGGATTTCTTATTATTGCAGGAATCATACTAGACAAAATGGGTGTCCGTTTTACAGGCACACTCTCCGCCTCACTGATGGTAATCGGAGCGGCCATTAAATTTGTAGGCATCACTGACTGGTTTCAGACTACCGCATTCAGCGGATGGCTCGACAGCTGGTGGACCGCTCTTCCAAGCAGCGCCAAGATGGCATCCCTAGGTTTTATGATTTTCGGCTGCGGTGCTGAAATGGCCGGCACTACGGTTTCAAAGATTATTGCAAAATGGTTTAAAGGGAAGGAAATGGCTCTTGCAATGGGTCTTGAAATGGCTATAGCACGTCTTGGTGTATTCGCCGTAATGTGGCTTGCCCCTATCATTGCTGCCCGTTACAACGCTTCGGTACTTGCTCCCGTAGCATTTTGCTCCACACTCCTTTGCGTAGGCCTCATCTTCTTCCTAGTATTCACCGTAATGGATCGTAAGCTTGACAATCAGCTTGTTGAAGCCGGCGTTAAAGAGGAAAAAAGTTCCGAGGACGAATTCCGAGTTAGGGATTTGGGCAAGATTTTCTCAAGCAAGATGTTTTGGATTGTAGCTCTGCTCTGCGTACTCTACTACAGCGCTATTTTTCCCTTCCAGAGATATGCACCCAACTTCCTCGAAGTGACTCTGAATATTGATGCCGGTACAGCTTCACGACTATTCAGCTTTTTCCCTATCCTTGCAATGTTCCTAACTCCTGTTCTAGGAATTTTCCTTGACTTTAAGGGAAAAGGAGCATCAATGCTGATGCTCGGCTCCATCATAATGATAGTATGTCACCTGAGTTTCGCATTCATACTGCCCCTATACCCTCATAAATGGTTGGCGTTTCTGCTGATAGTAGTACTAGGGGTCTCTTTCTCTCTTGTGCCTGCGGCCCTCTGGCCTTCCGTTCCCAAGATTATTGACGAAAAGATCCTCGGGTCAGCCTACTGTCTTATATTTTGGGTGCAGAACATAGGCCTAAGCTTTGTGCCCCTTCTCATCGGAAAGGTACTTCTCTATACCGGTGGATATTTTGCTCCGATGCTCATATTTTCCAGCTTCGGCGTGCTTGCCTTCATCTTCAGCTTCCTACTCAAAGCAGAAGACCGCCGTAAAGGCTACGGTCTCGAATTACCTAATATCAGGAAATAATACCGGATTAAAATAATATAAACTTTATAATAACTATCTATGACTGAACTACAAATCAAAGCTAAGAAAAAGAACATCCAGAGATGGGCATGGATCGCTCTCGCGTGCCTCGTGGTACCGATGTTTGCATCCTACTTCTTCGATGACATGTTCTCAACCCTCTCCCATATCTTTAAGAATCCTGAAATGCTGGAGCTCGGTTGGGACTCCGCCAACTATGGATTCTATGCGGGTGGCTACTCCTTCCTCTGTGTATGGGGCGGACTGATCGTCTGTGGTATGCTTCTCGACAAATGGGGTGTACGCATAACAGGATCCATCTTCGTAGGTTTGATGATTGCCGGTGCAGCACTGGTCTATGTGGCTATCGCAACACCTTCCATCGTGGCTGCCGGTCACTCTCTTACTGTAGCTTATATTGGCTGTATGCTCTTTGGACTCGGCAGTGAGATTGCAGGAGTGGGCGTCACCCGTTCCATTGCTAAATGGTTTAAAGGCAGCTACACTGCTCTAGCAATGGGACTCCAGCTTGCCATCGCAAGACTCGGTACGGCAACTGCATTTATTCTCTCACCTAGACTCGTATCTGCTGCTGAAAACGGTATGTATCCACTAAGCGAGACCAGCAAACCTGCTTTGTTCGGACTTGGACTTCTCCTCATTGGGGGTATTCTTTGGGCCATCTTCGTTGCAATGGATGCCAAATTTGACAAGCTTGTAGGTACCACAGACAAGGTTGTAACTTCAGACGAAGACAAATTCAAATTCTCCGATATTTTTAAGGTTCTCAGTAATAAACACTTTATCCTGATTTCGCTTCTCTGTGTATTCTTCTATGTTTGCATCATTTCATTCAAGAAATTTGCGACATCCATCCTCATCCCCCGTTTCGGCATCGAGCTCGAGGCTGCTACATGGATGATATCGATGATACCTTTCTTCACTGTTGTAGGCACTCCACTATTCGGTGTTCTCGTTGACAAATTCGGAAAAGCGACAATTTGGATGATTACCGGATCCGTGATGGTATTTGTTGCACACCTTATAGTTGGCTTCGCTCCCGCTGGCGTCCCCTTCTACGGTTATCTCGGTATTGCCCTTTTGGGAACAGGTTACTCACTCGTACCTGCAGCAATGTGGCCTTCAGTACCCAAGATTGTGCCCGATAAGAATCTCGGAACAGCATATTCACTCATATTCTGGATTCAAAATATGGGTATGCTTCTCGTTCCTCTCTTTGTTGGCAGAATCTTCAAAAACACTATTACAGCTGAAGTAGGTTCAGAACTCTTTGCTCAACAGGAAGTGACAGCAGCAGTAAATGCGGAATGGATTTTCATTTGCCTAGGTCTCATTGCCATTACGGTGTCCATCCTCTTTGCACGTTCTGCCAAAAAGAACCCTCATCTGGAACTGGACGAACCCAATAAGAAGTAATACTTTAAATTACATACTATATCAAAAATCCCCGGAGCTTGGCCCTGGGGATTTTTGCACCTAAACTAATGTTGATATTTTTACACTTGTTAAAAAAAAATTAAATTTGTAGAATAATAACAATATGAATCATTATGCGAACCCAACATTATTGTTTATTAGCAGTTATTCTACTCTCAATTCCATTCATTTCCTTTGGGCAGAACCACGCAAAGGGTTATTACAAAGACTTATTCATTGACGGAGGAGTATTACTCAGTTCGTATCCCGATCTTCCTGCCGCCAACTATTTGAATCTATCCGTCGAGATATTCAATACATCCAAAAACGAGGATCTAAATGCTCTGGACACACTGATTCAGACCCTACTGTTCAGCGGATCGGAAATTGACGAAAACGGCATCCTTCTCTATCCTGATGGTGCTCCCAGATTCAGAATGATATACACAAACGGCGGAAAAGCCACTTCGCACGGACGTTCTCTCGGAGAAAAAGGCCGTGAAAACGTACGTCGATTTGTTGCAGAAGGCGGCAGTTATCTTGGCACTTGTGCCGGTGCATACATAGCTTCAAAAGGTTTCGTTAAAGACAGCGGTATAGTGGATGTTCCGGAGTACTACGGAATATGGCCTGGTTATACGAGGGGAACCACTCTGAATAAGTCCTTCACATCTCTGTTTGTAGAGAAAGGATCCCCTCTTCTCCAATATTATTCCTTCGGCGGTGACATGGTAATTGACAGTGTACGCCACAATGGCGGATGCTTTGCCTGGATGGAAAATAATGTGCCTAAAGGCACAGAAGTTACCTTGCGCTACGATGGAGATACCCTCAATATTGAGAGAAACATCCACAGAGAAGTTGCAGGATGGGCCTACAAGGCCTCCGAATATGATGGACGTGTAGTTCTCATCGGTTCTCATCCTGAAAGAGTGGTTTCCGGAGAAAGACTGGAGTTAATGTCTGCTATGATAAAATACGCCCTTGACGGAAACGGACGTCCGAGATTAAAAGGTATTCTTGAAAATGGTGAACCCCGGGAGATGAAGTGTTCAACATCTGATAACAATCCGGAATTCACAAAAATCGGTGATAGACAGTATCATCATTTTGCAGTAAATATTCCGAAGGGTACCGATAAGATTACAATTACAATCTCACCGCAAAAGGGTTGGGAAGAATTTGATTTATACTTATTTGCGAATCCGGAAACATTCGCTTTCAATGACAACTCGTTGTATGTCAATGTTGGCAACGGTGTTACCAAAGACTTGACAATAATAAAACCTGCTGCCGGCAGACTGTATATTTCTGTTTTCTGTGCAACTACCGTAGATACTGAAGCAGCTTCATATGGTCAACAGTATACAGGTCGTCTTGGCGTTCTTAACGGTGTCCCGTACACCATAAGCGTATTCTATTGATTGCTTCTGTCCGGCTAATTCGATTGCTATCGATAACAGGTAACTACTAATGATATAACCCCAAAAGTTGTTTTCAACTTTTGGGGTTATATCATTCTTTACAATTCATATTATTTACAATATCGTAAAAGCTACAGTCAAGCCTGCCATTACAATGGAAACCATAGACATCAGCTTAATCAAAATATTAAGTGAAGGACCTGAAGTATCCTTGAAGGGATCACCAACGGTATCACCCACAACAGTTGCCTTATGTGCAACAGACCCCCTACCACCATAATTGCCTTCCTCCACATATTTCTTCGCATTATCCCATGTACCACCGGCATTTGCCATGAAGATAGCGAGTACAAATCCGGAACTTAATCCTCCCAGCAACAATCCAACCACGCCCGCAACATCGAAAAATATTCCTACCAAGATAGGAACCACTATGGCAAGAAGCGAAGGCAGGAGCATCTCCCTCTGTGCCCCACGTGTGGAAATTTCCACGCATCTCGCATAATCAGGAACTGTCTCACCGGTGAGTATCCCCTTGATCTCACGGAATTGTCTGCGCACTTCATCCACCATTTTCTGGGCAGCGCGTCCAACCGCGTTCATAGTCAAACCACAGAATAGGAATGACATCATAGCACCAATAAAGAGACCAACCAGCAGCTTAGGATTCATTACGTTGATAGAATAATACTCCAATAAATCCGGAATGGTAGCGTGAGCCACAGCCACTTCGCGACCGGCAATATCTAGCACTGTTTGCCCAATATTGCTCAGAGCGATTTTTATCTCCTCAAGGTAAGAAGCAAGCAATGCCAAAGCTGTCAGGGCTGCTGAACCGATGGCAAATCCCTTACCGGTAGCGGCTGTGGTATTGCCCAAAGCGTCAAGAACATCAGTCCTCTGCCGTACCTCCGGTTCAAGATTGCTCATCTGCGCATTCCCTCCGGCATTGTCCGCTATAGGACCGTAGGCGTCAGTAGCAAGGGTAATACCGAGAGTCGAAAGCATACCCACAGCAGAAATACTGATACCATAAAGCCCAATACTTAGGTTCTGCGCTGAAAGCATTGCAGATATGTCAAATTTGATAGCAAATAGATATGCAAGAATAATGGCAAAAGCAACGGTGATGACCGGTATCGCTGTTGATATCATACCTACTCCAAAGCCCGAGATGATAACAGTAGCGGGACCTGTCTTTCCGCTTTCTGCAACCTTGCGGGTAGGCTTGTAAGAGTGTGAAGTGAAGTACTCTGCTGAACGTCCTATTATGATGCCCGCCAACAGTCCCACAATTACTGAACAGGAGATCCAAACCCAGTTTTCCAGTTTAAGTAGCCACAATATTACGAATGTGAATATCGCTATGAATACCGCACTAAGATTAACTCCAAGACTGAGAGATTTGAGAAGCTGGTTCATTCCTGCATTTTCTTTGGTGCGTACTGTAAAGATTCCTATGATTGACAGCACGATTCCCACCGCTGCAATCAACATCGGAGCAAAGACCGCATTCATCTGGGCACTATATCCCTTTGAAAAGAAGGCGGAAGCACCCAGAGCCATAGTGGCGAGAATTGCACCACAGTAAGACTCATAAAGATCTGCGCCCATACCGGCAACGTCTCCCACGTTGTCACCCACATTGTCTGCGATAGTTGCTGGGTTGCGGGGGTCATCCTCAGGAATATCCTCCTCCAATTTTCCTACCAGATCAGCTCCCACATCAGCAGCTTTGGTATATATACCACCACCTACTCTCGCAAAGAGTGCCTGGGTGGAAGCTCCCATTCCGAAAGTAAGCATCGTAGTGGTAATTACTACTATTTTTTGCTCCGGGGTAGTTTCCTTAATAAAAGCCTCAAGGATAAGGTACCAGAGGGAGATATCCAACAGACCTAGACCCACTACGGTCAAGCCCATCACCGCTCCAGAACGAAATGCCACCTTGAGTCCCGAGTTAAGCGAAGTTCTGCAAGCATTAGCAGTACGCGAAGAGGCAAAAGTAGCGGTTTTCATACCGATAAATCCGGCAAGTCCGGAGAAAAAACCTCCTGTCAAAAATGCAAATGGTACCCAGGGGTTTTGCACTCCGAAACCATATGCAAGAATGGCAAAAAATAGAGCGAGAATTAAAAATACGATGATAACTATCTTATACTGTTGCTTAATATAGGCCATAGCCCCTTTCCTGACATGAGAGGCAATCTCCTTCATGGTCGGAGTCCCCTCATCCACCCGCTTCATCCGGCGGTAAAAGATATAAGCAAATACCAGTGCCAGAATCGAGCATGCCGGAACTAGAAAAAAGATTGGAGTCATAATTTAGTTGTTAGTTTAGAGTGTGGAGAATGTAGTTATTTTAGAGTTATAAGTGGGTAGTTAGGAGTATGTAGTTGTTGGTTTGGAATTATAAGTTTTGAGTATCGGGTCTTAAGTTACGGGGTATAGGGTGTGTTTTGAGTTATTAGTGTGCAGTGTAGTGTAGCTTGGTTAGGCTAGTGTGGCAGCGGCATTGTACTATAGTGTAAAATGTAATGTGTAGTATAATGTAATATAGTATAGTGTTGTGTGGCCTTGTGTTGTGTAGTATTTGGAGTGATTTTATTTATTTAAATTACAACTTTAGTAAAAATCGAATTATCCACATTGGGTATTTCACGGCGTACCAGCATCTTGAGTACTGTAATATCTCCAGTCGAACAGAAAACCGATTCTTCTATCCCACAAGATATCTTTCTCCTCTGAGAGAGCACTCTCATTGTCTGCGCCGCAACTGCCGGTGCAGGATTGACAATCACGATTTCCGGACCTGCAATTCTACGTATTGCCTTCTCCAAAAACGGGTAATGTGTGCACCCTAAAACTATATGATCCGCACCCGCATTTATCATATCATCTATATGGCAATGTAGCAAATCATCAATTTCCGGTGAATCAAAAACACCCTTCTCAATCGCCTCCACAAGCCCCTCTCCCACTTGCTCAACTACCCGGACATCCCCTGCAAAACGCGCCAGAGTATCAAGATAAAGAGGTCCTCTAAATGTTCCTGCTGTGGCAAGGACCCCTACTACACCACTTTTAGAGTGCAGTGCAGCAGGCTTAATAGCGGGTTCCATCCCAACGAAAGGAATATCGAACTTCTCCCTGAGTAAACTGATAGCGGCTGCAGTGGCCGTATTGCAGGCAACCACAATAATCTCTGCACCTCTACCAATAAGATAAGCGGAAATCTTAGCCGCCCTTTCCCTGATAAATGCCGGATCCTTAGGTCCGTATGGGCAAAAAGCCCCGTCAGAAAGATAAAGACAGGACTCACCAGGCATCAGGCGATAAATCTCACGCCAGACGGACAAGCCGCCTACTCCGGAATCGAAAATGCCAATCATCAGCCAAAGGTAAGAAAAAAATCGCCTGTTTGTATAACAAAAGCCCCGAAAGTTTCTCTTTCGGGGCCTATTGCATCGGACTAAACTGTCCCAAATATCAAAGATTAGTCGTTGATATTCTTAGGAATCAGATCGTTGGAGTCAATCTCCTCCTGAGGAATCGCAAATTTCCAGCGTGGATCGCTAGCCTCAACGTACATAGCTGTCGAAACTGCAGGATCGTGGTTGGTGTTGCGTCTGTCAAGATCCAAACCGAGACGTTTCAGGTCAAGGAAACGATGTCCTTCACCCCAAAGCTCGATTCTTCTGTAGAAGTAAATTTCATCGAGAAGATCTTTACCTGTCTTGGTGCTCTTTACATAGGCGTCATCACGTGTCTTGTTGAGATTGTAAAGGTGAGTCTGAGCTGCACCATTCTCATTGAGGTTTGCGCAAGCCTCAGCTGCTATCAGATACATCTCACCAAGTCTCATGTAGTTGTGATCAGCAACCGAACTGGCATCATCAACAACTTGGAACTTCCTATTCATATAAGGCTTTTTAGTGTACCTGGTACTGGGTACCTGGAAAGCAGTACCGGTCGGATCCCATAGAGTCTTACGTATATCTGTTTCGGGAATAGCATCATAAAGAGTATTGTTGATACACTTGGGACAACCCCTGATGTTGGAGGAGTTGAAGTTGATGGACATATAGGCCATATATGCATAGAAGTAGATATTCTGGTCAGGAATCATATGGAAGGCCCACATCCACTCTACGTTGGAAGCATCATTGAAGCCCTTCGTATAATCACTCTTACTCATCAGTTTTGCGCTGGTGGTGTTGATAGCCATCTCCGCGTATTTCTTAGCATTTGCCCAATCATGCATTGCCAAAGCAACACGTGCCCTGAGTCCCATAACCGTGGCAGCCACAAAGTGCGTTTTTGATGTAAATGAGCTTGTACCGAGCAGTGTAATTGATTGCTCAAGGTCAGTAACAATCTGCGCATAGATATTCTCAACTGTCTCAAGAGGTTTTTTAACCTCTTGGGTGTTGACAACGAGGGGGGTAGCAAGTTGATTGTTTTGCTTGCCGGGCTCGTACCTGTCTCCATAGAGCTGAACCAACCAGAAATAAGCCATACCTCTATATGCAAGTGCCTGGCCTTTGATCATCTGCTTATCGGCCTCAGGCCCCACAGCATTATCCACATTATCGATGATCTGGTTGGCATTGGAAATCCACATATAAGAGATTCTGAAAGGGAATGCAGAAAGCCAACCATTTGCGTTTCTCTGGCCATTCCATTTCACTTCACCGGTGTTGGTCCACCACCCATTACCCGCAGTAGGGAATACGAGATCCTCTCCCAATGCATCCATTGCGATCTGAAATGAGGGGTAGCCACTGATGTTCTGTCTTGAGTAATACTGTCTCACCATTGATTTGTGAAGACCGTTTACAGCAGCAAAAGCATTTTCCGTAGTAGTGAAGATAAAACTTGCATCATATGATGATGTTGGGGTAGTTTCAAGAAAATCAGGACTACAGGAAGCCATACCTGCGAAAACCGCAAGAGAGGCCAATATTTTTAATATATTTTTCATACTGTATTATTCTTGTTTGTTAATGTTTGATTTTTGCTGATTAAAACTGAACATTCAAACCGAACGTAATAGTACGTGCGGGGGAATAAACGTTGGACTGTGTACCCGCAAACGAATACTGAGGGTCCATACCCTTACGAGCAGTGAATGCATAAACGTTCTCACCGCTTGCGTAGATTCTGATACCTGAAAGATCAAGCTTTTCAGCCCACTTCCTGGGGAATGAATATGCAAGTGTTATGTTTTTGAACGATAAGTACGAAGCACTAGTAAGCCATCTGCTGGAGCCTGCATTCTGATTAGGGTTTTTAGTAGTGTCAATTCTGGGAACTTCAGTAATATCACCCGGCTTCTGCCATCTGTTGAGAATGTCAATATGCATAGCCGAACCATAACCTGAATGACTCATCAGGGAGCCGTAAACACTGTCATATACCTGACCACCTATCTGGTAGGTCATAAGTACGGAAAGTTCAAAACCTTTCCAGGAGAGTGAGTTCTGAATTGAACCGTATAGATCGGGAATTGAAGTCCCCACATAGTAATAATCTGCTTTTGTGTAGTCATTGACGATCTCGCTACCGGTAACATTGCCCTCATCATCCTTGATATCCTTACTATAGAGAGCATCACCTGTTTGGGGATCCACACCTTCCCATTTTCTGAGCCAGAAGTCGTACATAGAGCGACCTACCATATATTTCTTGGTGCCGCTAATGATCTCTTCTTGTGGAAGCTTCGTAATTTCATTTTTGATGTGGGATGCATTGATCATCATATTCCAGGTGAAATCCTTGGTGCGAACAATATCACCCGCAAGCTGTATCTCAATACCCTGATTGTACATTGTACCAATGTTCTGCCACTGTGAAAGTACACCTGAAGAGGTGGGGAGCGGAACCTCGAAAAGGAGGTTGTCGGAAATCCTGTGGAAAAACTCTATCTGTCCGTTGAGACGGTTATCAAAGAATCCGAACTCCAATGCAACGTCAAAACTACGGTTTTTCTCCCACTGCAGTTCCTTGTTACCGGCCTGAGTTGACTGTATGAAACCTGAAGCGTTTGCATTGTTGAGGATACCATAGAGTGATTGCCACTGGTACCATGAACTGGTGCCGTCATTACCTACGGAACCGTAGGATGCTCTAAGTTTCAAGGCGGAGATCCAGGGCTGACTTGCTATGAAGGACTCCTGGTCAAGTCTCCATGATCCACCTACTGACCAGAAGTTACCCCAACGTGCATCTTTATAGAAGCGCGAGGTTGCGTCCCTTCTGAAGGATGCGGATACATAGTACTTGTGGTTGTAGTTGTAGTTGGCACGCGCCATATAACCTTCAGTCCTGTATGCCTGCGAGTAAGTGTAGAGGGAGTTGATGGTAGTGAAGTTGATTAATTCAACGTTACCCTCTGCGATAATACCCTGCTTCATACCGTAGGTGTACTTATAATCATTCTTGTAGCTCTCGTGTCCGAGGAGCAGGTCAATATTATGGTTGTTGAATGATTTTACATAGGTCAACAGCTGGTTGAAGTTGTAGGTATCATAACGATAATTGGTAATGCTGCCACGACCTGCGGGAGCACCGTCACCCACATGGGGGTTCTCATAGTCGGAATTGAGGTAGTTCCTGAAGTCATAACCACCAGTGATGGAGAATTTGAATCCCTCAAAGAAAGTGATGTCAATATAGGCTCTCGCGTTTACCAGATTTCTCTTATAGAGGTTATCATTCCACAGAGTTTCAGCAATCACGTGACGACCGGGGCTTGCACTTGCACCACGATTGGTGTAATCATAAATTTTTTCACCTTGATCATCAAGTTTATATGCACCTGAAGCGTCGTGCTCATAGATAGGATAGATCGGACCGATGAACCTTGAGAAGTAGAAGGGATTCACATAAGCTGTGCTGCTACCGTCACTTGTAACATTGGAATTGGCCATAGTAGCTGCGAGGTTTACACCAGCCTTGATCCACTTGCGGGGCTGCACATTCATATTAAGACGGGCATTGGCTCTCTCCATGTAAGATTTTATGGAGAAACCCTCCTCATCCATATAACTAAGCGACATATAGTAGTCGGTTTTAGCTGTTGCGCCACCTGCAGAGAGTGAGTACTCCTGTTTGTGACCGATACGTGCAATACCATCAGCCCAGTCAAGGTCCTCGGTGTAGAGAAGCTTTGCGGCAGGGTTGAGCTTACCGTCAACGCTGACTATTGCGTCATTGGCTACGTTGAAAGGATTGTTCAACAGCTGTCCGAAAATATTTTTCGAAGCTGCTGCAGATGCTGTTTCCATGGTATAAGTTGAGCCGTCAGCTGAAAGATAAGCATTGCGCAATGCCTCCCACTACATAGGATAGTACTGGTATGGGTCAAGTCTTTCATACTCTTGGATTGCCCTCATACTGATACCCTGATTAACTCTCACATTGAATTGCACCTTCTCACTACGACCTTTCTTAGTAGTAACGAGTACCACACCGTTTGCTGCACGGCTTCCATAGAGAGCTGAAGAAGCGGCATCCTTGAGGATAGTGATGTTCTCGATATCATCGGCATTGAGGTTAGAAATAGCATCAAACGGCACACCATCCACCACATATAGGGGAGATGAACTGGCGTTGATGGATCCGAAACCACGGATACGGATTCCTCCTGACGAACCGGGCTGACCGCCTGCTGAAGTAAACTGCACACCGGCAGCTATACCTTCCAATGCGTTAGCCACGTTGGTAAGAGGACGGCTTTCAAGCTTTTTGCTCTCAAGAGCCACTGCCGATCCCGTGAAGTCTTTTTTGGCTACTGTACCGAAGGCAACGAAAACCACTTCTTCCAGTGTTTCAGTGTCAACCTCCAGATCTACATGAATAGTGCTTCTGCCTGATACCGGAACTTCAATGGTCTTGTAACCTATGAAACTAAAGATAAGAGTAGCATTTGAGGAAACATCTATAGTGAAACGGCCATCAACATCAGCCGCAACACCGGTGGTTGTACCTTTTACCTGAATGGAGGCAAAAGGAATGGGTTCACCAGTCTCTCTATCTGCCACTGTACCTTTAACAGTGATATTCTGAGCAGAAACGACTCCTGCCAGCAATATTGCTGCAAGAGTGA
>JAAYDZ010000005.1 GCA_012728975.1 Bacteroidales bacterium | reverse complement strand
TCAGTACACTCCATAATGACCTGTACTCTATTTCCTTTAGCTTTTTTTGACATAGTTGTAAATATTAAACTACTTTAATCAAACCTTTTTCCTGTGATTTCTTGATGGTAGCGGAGAGACCGTTCTTATAGATGGTCTTCATACCCTTGCAAGACACTTTGAGGGTGATGAATCTCTGCTCTTCCTCAGACCAGAATTTCTTTGTCTTGAGGTTGGGAGCGAATTCGCGTTTTGTGCGTCTCTTTGAGTGGGAAACATTGTTTCCAATCATCCTTTTCTTTCCTGTTACTTGACAAACTCGTGCCATTGTTATCTATTTTTAATATTATAATCTTTTTTGGGGCTGCAAATGTATTGATTTTTCTTCTAAAATCCAAATTTAACAGCCTTTATCAGATAAACTTAAAGATTCTTTTCCATCTGATGTTCTTTGGGAAAGACTTGTTTATATCCTTGGAGAACCAGATTACAGCCGGGCGGCCCACAATATGATCCTCAGGAACAAATCCCCAGTAGCGTGAATCCAGTGAATTGTGACGGTTGTCGCCCATCATGAAGTAGTAATCCTGCTTGAAGGTGTATGTGGTTGTTTCTTTACCATTAATGAAATACCTGCCCTCTTGCTCTTCGAAATCGTTGTCCTCATACACATCTATGATTCTCCTGTAAAAGTCTATATTGTCTGCATCCAACTCTACAGTGGCTCCCTTGCAGGGAATCCAAATAGGTCCATAGTTGTCCTTAGTCCAGCCTTTCTCCACAAAGGGGAAGAGCATTTTGTAGGAGTCGGGATAGTCGGGTGGATAAACATCAACGTTGGGTGTGACGGAAACGACATTACCCAATGCCTCGACTTTTGAGAGCATTTCACTTGTGAGCGGTAACTGAGGATAACCGGGAAGGGTAGGGTCGTACCATACTTCGGATGAGTTGATACCAATATCCCTGAGGTGAACCGGATTGATGGCACTGCCGTTGGTGACCACTTCCCAGCTGTTTTGTATGCCTGGATATTCCGTTTGTGGTGTTCCGTTGACAAAGAGTTGTCCATCTGTAATTTCAAGAGTGTCACCGGCAATGGCAACGCATCTTTTAACATAATGGTCTTTTTTGTCAGTGGGGCGTGGAATCAGGGGGCCAAAGGTATTTACCGTGTAATCACGGCCATTCATCCTCACATGTGTGTAATAATCTTCAACAGGAGCCTTGGTCAGCACAGTATCACCATGTGGAAAGCAGAAGACCACGTAATCGTCGCGCCTGACATTGCGGAAACCGGCAATACGTTTATGGTCAAACTGCAGGATCGTGGAGTAGCTCTTTTTGATCGTTCCAGGGAAGACATTGTGGATAAAGGGTACAGACACAGGAGTTTGTGGCATTTTGGGGCCGTAGGCCACCTTGCTTACAAACAGATAATCTCCAGTCATAAGGGAACTCTCCATTGAGGAGGAGGGAATCTTGAAGGCCTGGAAAAAGAAGATGTTGATGAAAGTTACAACTATTACAGCAAAAATGAGGGCATCAAGCCAATCAAGCCATACGTTGCGTTTCTCACCCTCTTTGTATTTCTTTTTCCAAAAGGCCCACTTCACCTTTTTGGTGATATAGATGTCGAAAATTACGATTAGTCCGAACAGCCACCACCAGTTGCGGATCCATATAACCCACAATAGATAGAGTACGGCCCAGAAACCGAACCGTACCCATTTGTTCCCATATATTTCCTTAAAGGTCAAGGAGAACTATTTTATAGAATTTACAATAGCTTCGAATGCCTTTGGATTGTTCATAGCAAGGTCGGCTAGAACCTTGCGGTTGAGGCCTACATTCTGCTTTGCAAGCTTACCCATAAATTGGGAATAGCTCATGCCATGCTGACGTGCAGCTGCATTGATACGTACAATCCAAAGTGAACGGAAGTTGCGTTTTTTGGTTTTGCGGTCACGATATGCGTAGGTCAAACCTTTTTCGTAGGTATTCTTGGCTACGGTCCAAACATTCTTTCTTTCGAGAAAGTTACCGCGAGTTTGCTTTAAAATTTTCTTACGGCGAGCTCTTGAAGCTACCGAGTTAACCGATCTAGGCATAAATGAAATTTTGGTTTTGGAGGCCAGCGCTCAATACGAGACTTGTTAAAGCTGGACATCCGGGTTAAACATCAATAAAATTACTTCACTAACAAGAGTTTAACTCTCTTCTCATCGGCCTTGTCAATTAAACCGAATTTAGTGAGTCTTCTTTTCTGCTTCTTGGTCTTCTTTGTTAGAATGTGACTCTTGTAAGCATGTTTTCTTTTTATTTTTCCAGAACCGGTGAGCGTGAAACGCTTCTTTGTACCGGAGTTGGTCTTAATTTTTGGCATAGTTAAATGTGTTAACTTGTTTTAATATGATTGGTTAATAAATTATTTCTTTTTGATAGGGGCAATCATCATTATCATTCTTTTACCCTCCAGTTTTGGCATCTGTTCTGCCTTTCCGTACTCTTCAAGCTCAAGCGCAAACCTTAACAGGAGTTTTTCTCCCTGGTCGGAGAAGAGTATAGAACGTCCTCTAAAAAAGACATAGGCTTTAACCTTTGATCCTTCGGAGAGGAAATTCTTTGCGTGGTTGAGCTTGAACTGGAAATCGTGCTCATCAGTGTTTGGACCGAACCTAATCTCTTTGATTACGATTTTAGCGGCATTTGCCTTCTGTTCTTTCGCTCTTTTCTTCTGCTGATACAGATATTTTTGGTAATCCAGTATCTTGCATACGGGAGGATCTGCATTAGGCGAAATCTCAACCAGATCGAGCTCTTGTGACTGGGCCATATCTAAAGCCTGTGAAAGCGAATAAATACCTTGCTCCGGAATATTATCTCCAACAACTCTTACACGTTGTGCAGTTATGGCTTCGTTGATCCTTAAACCCTCTTCCCTGCTGTTACGAGGCGACTTGCGGTCAGGTTGTCTCGGGCCTCTGTAAGGCGATTTGGGTTTTTGCGGTTTGTAACTTGTCGCTATAGTGTTATCCTCCTATAATTAGTTAATAATAGTATAGTTAATTGAGCTGTTGCTCTATTTCTTCTTTTATGAAAGTAACGAATTCCTCGATTGTCATTGCGCCTTTATCTCCTTCTCCTTGCTTTCTTACGGAAACGGAATTTGTCGACTCTTCTTTCTCTCCCACTACCAGCAAATAGGGAATACGCTTGATCTCATTTTCGCGTATCCTCTTGCCAATAGTCTCGTTACGATCGTCTATGGAGGTGCGAATATCGGAATTATTAAGCAATTCACAAACTTTTTGTGCAAAATCGTTGTATTTTTCGCTGATAGGCAGCACAATAACCTGATCCGGAGCAAGCCAAAGAGGAAACTTTCCGCTGGTGTGTTCTATGAGTACGGCTACAAATCTCTCCATAGAGCCGAAGGGAGCACGGTGAATCATTATGGGGCGGTATTTCTTGTCATCACTGCCTACATACTCGAGTTCAAAGCGTTCGGGGAGGTTGTAGTCCACCTGGATGGTGCCAAGCTGCCACTTGCGACCGATAGCATCCTTAACCATAAAGTCCAGTTTAGGGCCATAAAAAGCTGCTTCGCCAAGTTCTACAGTAGTTTCGAGCCCCCTCTCTTTGGTGGCTTCAATGATGGCGCTCTCTGCTCTCTCCCAATTTTCGTCGGTACCGATGTATTTCTCATGATTATTGGGGTTACGGAGAGAAATCTGGACGGTGAAGTCCTTGAAATCTAGAGTTTTGAAGATATAGAGCACGATGTCAATCACCTTGCAGAACTCATCCTTTATTTGGTCTTCGCGGCAGAATATATGCGCATCATCTTGGGTAAAGCCACGGACACGTGTTAAGCCATGGAGTTCACCGCTCTGCTCATATCGGTATACTGTTCCGAACTCTGCAAGGCGCAGAGGGAGATCCTTGTAAGAGCGGGGTTTTGTCTTGTATATCTCGCAATGGTGGGGACAGTTCATTGGTTTGAGCAGGAACTCTTCACCTTCCTGGGGTGTGCTAATGGGTCGGAATGAATCCTGACCATATTTTGCGTAGTGTCCGGATGTAACGTAAAGCTCCTTTTGGCCAATATGAGGGGTAATCACAGGCAGGTAGCCGTGTTGTTTCTGTACCTTTTTAAGGAATATCTCGAGTTGTTCCCTCAAAGCTGCGCCACGGGGAAGCCACAAAGGCAGACCCTGTCCCACTTTTTGTGAAAATGTAAAGAGTTCAAGTTCTCTTCCTAGTTTGCGGTGATCCCTTTTTTTAGCCTCTTCAAGCATTTTGAGATAGTCGTCGAGGAGTGATTTCTTGGGGAAGGTAATACCGTATATACGGGTGAGCATCTTGTTTTTCTCGTTACCCCTCCAGTATGCACCGGCAATGGTGGTGAGTTTCACAGCCTTGATTACCGATGTGTCCCTAAGGTGGGGCCCACGGCAGAGGTCAGTAAAGACGCCGTTGGTGTAAAAAGTGATGGTGCCATCCTCCAGATCGCCAATGAGCTCACATTTGTACTCATCGCCTTTAGCGCTATATTTTGCCATTGCCTCAGCTTTGGAGACATCGATTCTGGTGAAGCGCTCTTTTTGCTGGGCAAGTTCGATCATCTTTTTCTCTATTTTTGCCAGGTCAGCCTCTACTATTTGTTCTTCCCCGAGGTCTACGTCATAATAGAAGCCGTTTTCGATAGATGGGCCAATGCCGAACTTGACACCGGGATAGAGTATTTCTAGGGCTTCAGCCATAAGATGGCTTGAGGAGTGCCAAAAAGTACTTTTTGCTTCATCATCCTCCCATTTGTGGAGTTTGATGGTAGCATCTTCGACGATTGGTCTCTCAAGGTCGTGTATTGAGCCGTTGACTGTAGCAACCAGGATATCTGCAGCAAGCCTGGGACTTATACTTTCAGCTATTTGAAAGGGAGTAGTACCCTTAGGATATTCTTTGACACTGCCGTCAGGAAATGTTATCTTAATCATGATTTATGTTATTGTTCAATTTTCTGTTTCAACTCGCAAAGGTAAGATTTTATTTCGTATCTTTGCAACCTTACTAACAATAATTGATACTGAAAAACAGATACATGGAACCCAAAACAACAAGTATTTCAAATTGGAGAGAAGCTGCCCGTGACGGCCTCTTTTTATCTCTGATTACAGTGGTTTTAATTTCGTTTAACGCTCTTGTCGACAATGCTGCATTAAAGATGCTTATTTGGCTGGTGAAGTTTGTCGGTTCTGTATGGCTGCTCCATTTTTTTATGAAAAAAGTCATGAAGGAGGAGCCGGGTAGTTCCGTTTTCAAGCAGGGAGTGAGAATATGTCTCTTTTCTTCACTAATCTGCGCAGTATACATCTTTTTTATGTATACCTTCCTATTTCCGGAATTGGTAACAGAAACATTTGAGGCGTTTTACTCCGCACCTGAATTTGCATCGTTACCATCCAATGTGACAGATATGTTGCTCAAGATTGAGGATAATTTCGCAAAATACTCCTGCATATCCACTTTTATCTGGAATTTCATATTAGGCGTAATAATTTCTGCTATAATTGCACGTGCTATTACCCCCAAGACCATTTTTACCGACGACAACAATACAATTTGAGATATGGACCTATCTATTGTAATCTCCCTTTTCAATGAGGCCGAATCCCTTCCCGAACTTGTATCGTGGATTAATAGGGCACTTGCTCCGGAACAATTGGAATATGAAATTATAATGATTGATGACGGCAGTACCGATAACTCCTGGCAAGTTGTTAAGGAGCTTAAAAAAAGTTATCCCGAGATAAGAGGCATCTCATTCCGTCGCAATTATGGCAAATCCGCGGCTCTTTATAAGGGCTTTGAAGCTGCAAAAGGCGATATTGTAGTAACTATGGATGCCGATCTCCAGGACAGTCCTGAGGAAATTCCCGGAATGATCAGGATGATCAAGGAAGAGGGATATGATCTTGTTTCCGGCTGGAAGAAAAAACGTTACGACGGCACATTTACAAAAAATCTCCCTTCTAAACTCTACAATGCTACTGCCCGAAAGGTCACAGGCATTAAACTTCATGACATGAATTGTGGCCTCAAAGCATATCGCAAGATCGTCGTAAAGAACATTGAAGTCTATGGAGAGATGCACCGCTTTATCCCTTATCTGGCTAAACAGGCCGGTTTTAATAAAATCGGCGAAAAAGTGGTGCAGCACCAGGCCCGTAAATATGGTAAGAGCAAGTTTGGTTTAAACCGTTTCATAAATGGCTTCCTCGATCTGCTCTCCATTTGGTTTCTTCAGGTATTCGGCAAAAAACCGATGCACTTTTTTGGGAGCATCGGTGTACTTACTTTTGTTATAGGTATTGTAATCGCGATTTGGCTGATAGTAGCCAAACTGGTTGCGCAATCACACGGTAGCATATTCCGTCCTGTTACTGACCAGCCTCTATTTTATTTGTCATTGTTGATGGCCTTGATAGGAGTAATACTTTTCCTCACAGGATTCCTTGGCGAACTTATTTCAAGAAATAGTCAGGAGAGGAATAAATATAATATCCGAAAGGAAATCTAATAATCTACTTTTTAGGCTCTTTTGGGGTCTCGGTGTCTTTTGGAGTCTCTTTTTCAGGAGAAGAGCCTTTGAATTCTTCCTCCATTTTCTGGTACTCCTCTTGTGTGATGATTTTGCAGGTACCGTTGAAACGTGCACCACTTTCAACACTTAACTTGTGAGTTTGGAGGAGTCCCTTGAACACACAAGTGCTCTGTAGCATCAAAGTGTCACCAATTATCACATCGCCATCAATACGACCGTAGATATCGGCATTTTTACAACAAATGTTGCCGCATAGATGTCCTGTTTCTCCAATAATCAATTTGCCCGAAGTGAAAATGTCTCCTATAAATGAGCCGTCAATCCTTACATCCTTCTCAGAAAGGAGGGTTGCTGCGCGGAGCTCAGTACCCACGGGTATTCGGGTTATTTCATGTGCATGTGCTTGCTGGGAAGAATTTTTTTCTGCCATAATCCGAAAGTTTTAGGTTAGTGATTTTATATATGTACAGCCTCGGAGTGTGTTGCTGCTGCGGCTTCCATAATAGCTTCGCTCATGGTAGGGTGAGGGAAAATAGTCTTCATAACGGAAGTTGCAGTTGCGCCCAGTTTGCAGGCTAACACCATTCCGCCAATCATCTCTGATGCATTTGCCCCCACAATATGGACGCCGATTACACGATCTGTTTGCTCATCCACCACCAGTTTGGCAAAACCATCTCTTTCGCCGGCTGCTGTTGCTTTGCCTGAAGCAGTAAAGGGAAATTTACCAACTTTATATGCGATACCTTTCTCTTTGGCTGCTCTCTCTGTCATACCTACAGAGGCTACTTCGGGTGTAATATATGTGCAGCCCGGGATAAGCGAGTAGTCAATAGGCTTAGGGTTAAGTCCCGCTATGGCCTCCACACAGCAGATAGCCTCAGCTGAGGCAACGTGTGCAAGTGCCTGTGTGGGGATTACATCTCCGATGGCATAAATCCCGTCAGCTCCGGTACTGTAGAATTGATCAACCGTGATTTTTCCCTTTACGGTTTCGATTCCCAAAGCCTCGAGTCCCAATATTTCGGTATTAGGAACCACACCTACAGCGGAAAGCACCAGTTCAGCCTCCACACTTTCTTCACCTTTCTTGGTAAGAACAGTGAGGCGGGACAGTTCTCCGGTGGTATCAACGCTCTTTACCTGAGAGGAAACCATCACCTTCATGCCCATTTTGCGGAATGAGCGGCTGACCTGAGCACTCACCTCGTCATCCTCGAGGGGGAGAACTCTATCAAGGTACTCAATAAGAGTCACCTCCACTCCGAGGGATCTGTAAAAGAATGCAAACTCACTGCCGATGGCACCCGATCCTATAATAGCCAAACTCTTGGGCAGCTTGTTGGGAATTAGGGCCTGCCGGTAGGAAATTATCTTATTGCCATCTATGGGAGCAAAGGGTAGGGAAGCAGCTCTGGCACCGGTGGCAATGATTATATGGTCTGCTTTGTAAACGGTAGTACTGTCGTCATCCGCAGTCACTTGCACCTGTTTGCCGGGAAGAATCGTGCCAACTCCTTGGATCAGAGTTATCTTATTTTTCTTGAAAAGATAATCGATACCTTTATTCATCATCTCCGATACGGTTCTGCTCCTGGAAACCATTGTTTCCAAATCTGCAGTAACATCGGATGCTGAAAAACCGTATTGGACACCATTCTGTGCATAACTATAAGCCTGTGCGCTCTTTAGAAGGGCCTTTGTGGGAATGCAGCCCCAGTTGAGGCAGACTCCGCCCAGTTCATTCATTTCTACCACTGCCGTGTTAAATCCTAACTGGGAGGCACGGATTGCAGCAACATATCCTCCCGGACCTGAACCGATTACTATGATATCAAACTTTTTCATATTGTTTGGATTAAATCTGTTTTATTAATTTCTTCCGTGACAATTCTTGTACTTTTTACCGCTGCCACAAGGGCAAGGGTCATTGCGGCCAACCTTTTTCTCTGCCCTGGCCGGAGCATTGGATTTGGGTTCAGAACTGTTGGTGAGCAGATCGGGACGGCTCTCTCTCATACCGCTCATATCGGTTTTCCTGGTATGGCCTTCTGTGGCAACCTCCTGTGGCTGCTGGTCAGTTCTTAAGAAGAGGAATGAACGGAGAAGGAAGGCAAGAACATCCCTGCTGATACCCTCAAGCACCTTGATAAAGAGCTCGAAACTCTCTCCCTTGTAGACAAGGATGGGATCCTTTTGCTCATAGGCAGCATGCTGTACCGCCTGCTTAAGGTCATCCATATCGCGAAGATGATTTTTCCAGTACTCGTCAATAACTCTTAAGGTGATGGTTTTTTGCACGGCACGAATCAATTCCTTGCCCTTGCTCTCATAGGCCTTCCTCAGATCCACGAGGATGCCATACACCATTTTACCGTCGGAAACGGGAATCTGGATATTCTGGTAAAACATCCTTTTAGTGTCATACACGTGGCTGATAACAGGCCAGGTCTGCTCGATGAGGGTATCAAACCTGCGCTGCATTACATCTAATACACTCTGTTGGAGTTGCTCCGTGAGTTGTGTCTTATTGAAACGATCGTAGGAGGCTTCGTCAAAATCAGGAACGATGGAAAGCACCTTCATTAACTCTTCACAGAAGAGCTCATAAGTGAGATGGCGGTTGGAATCCACAAACATTTCGCAATAGTCCGTGATCATATTGAGCACGTCAACATCAATGCGCTCACCGGTAAGAGCACTACGTCTTTTGGTATATACAACCTCCCTCTGGGAGTTCATAACATCATCATAGTCCACGAGTCTCTTTCGTGTGCCGAAGTTATTTTCTTCCACCTTCTTTTGGGCCCTCTCAATGGCGTTGGAGAGCATCGAAGACTGAAGAGCCTCATTCTCCTGCATACCCATAGAATCTACCACTTTGGAAATCCTGTCGGATCCGAAGATACGCATCAGGTCATCCTCAAGCGATACATAGAAAATGGAACTTCCGGGGTCTCCCTGACGTCCGGCACGTCCTCTAAGCTGACGGTCTACGCGGCGGCTGTCGTGGCGTTCCGTGCCTATGATTGCCAGACCTCCTGCAGCTTTTACTTCATCGGAGATCTTAATGTCGGTACCACGTCCGGCCATATTAGTGGCAATGGTGACTGTACCCGGTTTACCCGCATGGAGAACAACCTCGGCCTCGCGTGCGTGCTGCTTGGCATTGAGTACTTGGTGATCAATGCCGTGTAACTTCAGAAGACGGCTAAGATACTCGGATATTTCCACCGAGGTAGTACCCACTAAAACGGGGCGTTTCTCAGTCACCAGTTGACCGATATGGGTAATAACTGCATTATATTTTGCTTTCTTTGTCTTGTAGATCAAGTCGTCCTGGTCATCTCTGATAATGGGACGGTTGGTGGGTATAACCACCACGTCAAGCTTGTAGATACTCCAAAACTCGCCTGCCTCTGTCTCTGCCGTGCCTGTCATTCCTGAGAGTTTGTGGTACATCCTGAAGTAATTCTGCAGGGTAATTGTGGCGAAAGTTTGTGTAGCAGCCTCGACTTTTACGTTTTCCTTGGCTTCTACAGCCTGATGGAGACCGTCGCTCCAGCGGCGTCCTTCCATTATACGGCCGGTACTTTCATCTACAATCTTCACCTTGTTGTCAATTACTACATAATCTACATCCTTCTCAAACATCGAGTATGCTTTCAAGAGCTGGTCAACTGTATGCATCCTCTCGGCTTTGAGGGAATAATTGGAGTAAAGCTCATCCTTTTTTTGTCTCTTCTCCTCGGGAGAGATCTCCATATGGTCTATTTTTGAGACCTCGTCGCCCAGTCTGGGCATCAGGAAGAAGTCAGCGTCTCCTACGGCTTTGGCAAGCACTTCGTTACCCTTATCAGTAAGCTCAACGCTCCTCTGATGTTCGTCGATAACGAAAAACAGTTCATTGGTGATTATTCTCTGTTCGATGTCCTTTTCTGTGAAAGCGGCTTTGATAATCTTGCTCTGCACATCCTGTAAAATCTGTTTAATACCGGGCTCGCTGAGATATTTGATGAGAGGAGCATATTTGGGGAGTCCTTTGTGTGCTCTGAGGAGCAGAATTTCGCCTTCGTCCTTGATTTTGCCTGCGGCAATAAGTTTCTTAGCTTCGTTCAGGGTTTGATTGACCAATGTGCGTTGCTCATTGTAGAGACGCTGCACATAGGGTTTATATTCCATAAAGGTCTGGTCACCGCTTCGCTGCACCGGACCTGAAATAATCAGCGGAGTACGAGCATCGTCGATGAGAACAGAGTCCACCTCGTCTACGATTGCAAAATGGTGTTTGCGTTGTACAAGGTCCTCAGGATTGAGAGCCATGTTGTCCCTTAGGTAATCAAAACCAAATTCGTTATTTGTGCCGAATGTGATGTCTGCACTGTAGGCGCGTTTTCTGGCATCAGAATTGGGCTGGTGCTTGTCAATGCAATCTACACTCAATCCGTGGAACATATAAAGAGGACCCATCCATTCAGAGTCACGTTTGGACAGGTAATCGTTGACTGTTACAACGTGAACACCTTTGCCTGTGAGGGCATTTAAAAACACCGGGAGCGTTGCTACAAGGGTTTTTCCCTCACCGGTTGCCATCTCGGCAATCTTACCTTGGTGGAGTACTGCACCGCCATATAATTGTACGTCATAGTGCACCATATCCCAGGTAATCATATTGCCGCCTGCCATCCATGAGTTTTTCCATTCAGCGATGTCGCCTTTGATGGTGACAAAATCGTGTGTAGCACTCAAATCGCGGTCAAACTGTGTCGCCTTGACTCTAATGACAGGATTTTCATTAAATCGTCTTGCTGTGGATTTAACTATAGCGAAAGTTTCGGGGAGCACCTGGTTGAGTACCTCCTCGAGCTTAGTGTCTATCTTTTTAATAAGTTCGTCAAGCTCAGTCGCGAGCTTCTCTTTCTCCGAAACGGCAATCTCTACATCTTCAAGCTTCTCTCTGATGTAGACTACTTTAGCCTCATCTTCTGCCACATAGTCCAAAACTTTGGCCCTGATGGCGGCGGATTCACTCCTGAGGTCATCATCGGATAGGGCGTCGATACGTTCGTATTCACGATGTATGTTGTTGAGTATCGGTTTGAGTTGTTTCAGGTCTCTATCCGATTTAGTTCCGAACAGTTTGCTTATTATAGATGAAATTCCCATTTTCTTTTTAAGATTTATCTTGCAAATTTACGAATAAAATACTAATATTTCACTTTATTTTAGCAACTTTAGAATTTGAAGGGAATTCGGCTTTATACGCCCTATATATTGCCTTTTAGCAGGAACCCATTTATCGCAAATAGAAAATAAACTATATAATATCGGTTGAAATATGAAAAAATTAATTGCAATCACTTTTTGCTGCCTTTTAATGGCAGTATCGTCAGACATTTTTGCCTGTACCAGCGCCATTATTTCCGGCAGGGTTACTCCAGACGGTAGACCTCTTCTATGGAAACACCGTGATACCGATGCCGCCCAAAATCTCGTGAGGTACTTCCAGGGTGACAAATATGCTTTTTCTGCCATAGCACAGACCAATAATCCCAATCCAAGGTCGGTATGGATGGGAGTTAACGAGGCCGGATTTGCCATAATGAATACGATGTCATATAACATAGAACCCACCGAAAACGAGGAGAATGCCGATAACAATGGCTACATAATGAAACTTGCGTTGGGGAATTGTGCTGATGCTGAAGAGTTTGAATCCCTTCTAAACTCACTGGAAAAACCCTGGCTCATCTCATCCAACCTAGGTGTGATAGATGCTAAAGGAAATGCCTATTATTATGAGGTTAACAATAATGAATATATCCGGTTTGATGTCAACGATCCCGCAACAGCACCTTTGGGTTACATAGTAAGGAGCAACTTTTCATTTGCCGGCGACACAGAGAGAGGTTCAGGTTATGTGAGATATATGCATGCTGACGAGATTGTAAAGGCAGGTGTTATGCACAATGCAATGACTCCTGAGTTCATTTTTAACGAACTCTCCAGATCTTTTGAGAATCCCCTTATAGGTGTTGACCTTAAGAGTGGAGATTTCAACAGACCAAAAACGACTGGGTGGTTTGTGGAACAGGATCTTATCGCCAGATACACTACTACCAGCAGCGTTGTCGTTCAGGGAGTCAGGGAAGGAGAGTCGGTTGAACTTACCACAATGTGGACTGTTGTAAGTTACCCTCCTACTACCGTTGCAATGCCGGTATGGGTATGCGGAGGTGAAGAGGGCATCCCCTATATCCTTTCGCAAAATGAAGAAGGACGTTCTACTCTTGGAAATATGGGTTATATGATGAAGGAAAAGGCCTATGCTCACGAGATTGAAAAGTCCCGCAAGACGAGATACTTCAATTGGGAGCTTCTGTGGAATCTACAGGGCGACGGCTATATGCAGCTTGTTCAGCAGATTGAGAAGGAGCTTTTCAGAGAGTATAATAGTGCTATTGAGTCATGGCGGAGCGAAGGTACCGTCAACCATCGTGAGATGAAAAAACTCCACGACAAATGGAGCACATATATAGTGGAGAAATATTACGAATATTTTGGGATGAAGTAAAGATTCACAATATATCCGTAACAACTATTAAATACTTATTCGGAACCACATATTCCGAATTTTAAAACTAACAAAGGGCACCCGAGGGTGCCCTTTGTTGTATCATAGTGCTATGAATTATGCCTGCTCGATAGCGCCCATGGGGCAAGTATCTGCACAAGCACCGCAATCGATGCATGAGTTAGGGTCAATCTTGTAGATGTCTCCTTCAGAGATAGCTCCTACAGGACATTCGTCGATACAAGCACCGCAAGCTGCACAGTTTTCAGTAATTTTGTAAGCCATGTTTAAATTTTTTAGTTATTTGATAGTTTAATTTTCAATTGTATCTGCAAAGATAACACCTTTTTATCGGATAAATCAAATAATCTGCATCAATATCCGAAAATCTCCTTGAGTTCGAGTTTCTGTATTGGACCATACTCTAAGAGTGACTTCATATCAAAATCTTCATAGCGGCCGAGGATGCAGATGGCGTAGTCTCGATCTTTGATGTTGTCCTGCTGGAACTTCACCACATCGTCGAGAGTAAGAGTCTGTACCTTTTCGAATATATCACGGTTGATGTCATAATCGAGACCGAGTTTTTGAGCGGCAAGATATTTCCAGAAAACATTGTCCCTGACTGTTCTTGCAGTGCGGAGATTGGTTATAATTGATTCCTGGGCAATGTCAAAGGCGTTCTGTGAAACGGGCATATTGTTGATGATCTCATCAAAAGAGGTCATTGCATCTATAAGTTTGTCATTCTGTGTTGCAATGAAACTGTTGAAGAACCCTTCGTGCTCAAGATCTTCCGGCAGATTATACCCGGCGCTTGCAGAATAGGCGAGACCGCGTGCCTCACGCATCTCCTGGAATACTATCGAGTTCATTCCGGAGCCGAAATAGGAGTTGTATAGATGTACAATAGGAGCGAGGGCAGGATCATATTTCTGTCCGGCATTCGATACAGCTATGTAGAATAGCTGGTTAGCATCGAAAGGTGCAAGGAAAACCTTTGTGCCTTCGGTCTTACGAGTCTGGAAGGGATTGCCTGATACAACCGGTGAGAGAGTCTCAGGTACATTATGGGTCTCTGCAATCAGATTCACTATTGCTTCTCCTGCAGCTGGTCCGTAATAGAGGACTTTGTGTTCCTTTGAGAAGATGTTATGGATCATATCAGTGAGGTCACTGCCTTTTAAATCTCTGATCTCATAATCTGAAAGGACATTTGTGTAGGGGTTTTCTAGTCCATAAACTGCGAACATCTGGAGGCGCGAGAAGATATCTCTCTGTCCAAGTTTTGCATTGGCACGCGCCTGGAGCATATTGCCCTTGAGTAGAGTTAATACCTCTTCGTCGGGTTGTGCGTCAGCTATCAGCTCTTCCATCATTTTAACAGCTTCTTTCATATTTTCGCCAAGGCCCGAGATGGTTACATGAGTGCGTTCACCGGTGCAGACTACGTTTACCGAGCAGGCAATTTTGTACAATGCTTTCTGGAATTCCTCCTTGCTCATTTTACTTGTACCCAAATAGCTCAAATAGTCAGCTGCAATGGGAAGTACTTTGTCGGCATAGCTGCCTGTCTCAAAGAGATATGTGAGAGTAAAGAGGTCGTTGATGGTGTTCTGCTTGTAGAGCACTTGGATATCGCTTTTTGCGGTTAAGATATCCATATCCTTTTCAAAGTCCACAAATACTGGTTCAATGGGCTTCACCTGTGAGGCCTGAATTTCACGCAGGAATGCACTGGAAGTGTCCCTGTTGGTAAATATAGGGGTAATTGCCGGTTTTGCAATTCTGGTGTCAGTGGGATCCTTTTTCTCTATCTTGTCTACGCGGATGTAGTTATCGGCGAAATGCTCATTGACAAATGCGACGAGTTCTTCTTTTGTAATCTTGGAGAGTCTATCAACCTCGCTGATATAATCAGCCCAGGAAATACCGTCGATAAAGCAGTTAACCAGAGAGCGCACAATATAGGAGGCATTTTGGTTCTGCTGCATCTTCTGGCGTTTCATATTGTTGATTATAGATAGCAGAAGGTCGTCATCAAAGTTGCCTGATTTAATTTTTTCAAGCTCTTCAAATGCGATCGCGGCCACTTCATCAAGCGTTTGTCCCTTCTTTGGTTCTCCCATGATTATAAATGCCGAATAGTCTGCAAGAGAGTAGTTGCCTGCCCCCATTTCCAGGGTTTTTTGCTGTTGGTTGACATTGAGGTCAATAAGACCTGCCGATCCATTGTAGAGGACTGAGCGCAGAAGATCGAGCATGAGTGCTTCGGGAGAGGCAGCGCCGGGGAATCTCCAGGCAATAACTGTGCTGGGAGACTCCACTCCGAGAACTTCAAGCTTGCGAGGTTCGGTGATGGGATCTTCAGGTTCGAATTCGAGCTTAGGCAGATCCGGGTTTGGTTTGAGGGCGGAGAAATGTTTGTCAATTATTTTTATCGCCTTATCGGGGTCAAAATCACCGGCAAGACAGACTGCCATATTGTTTGGAACATACCACTCTGCTTTATAATTCTTTACATTTGTGATGGAAGGATTCTTAAGATGGTTGGCCCAGCCTATAACCGGAGTACCATAGGTATGCTTCTTGAATAATTCTGCAAAGAGTGTTTCGAACTGTTTCTCACTATCCATTGCAGCATACATGTTATACTCTTCGTAAATAGTCTCAAGTTCGGTATGGAATCCACGAATCACGCAGTTGGCAAACCTGTCTGCCTGGATCCTGGCCCAGTTGTCAATCTGGTTTGAAGGAATGTTCTCCACGTAGCAGGTAACGTCATTGCCTGTGTAAGCATTTGTACCGCGGGCTCCGATGCTGGCCATCAGTTTGTCATATTCATTGGGAATGGCAATCTTCGAAGCTTCGTAGGAGATTGAATCAATCTCTTTATAGATGGCTGTGCGTTCCTCTTCATCTGTGGTTACACGATAAATCTCGAAGAGTTCTTCAATACGGTCGAGGAGTACCTTTTCCTCTTCGTAATTCTGGGTGCCGAACTTTTCCGTGCCCTTGAACATCAGGTGCTCGAAGTAGTGGGCCAGACCTGTGGTCTCAACGGGGTCGTTTTTGCTGCCTACACGTATGGCCACATGGGCATTTACGCGGGGTTCATCCTTGTTGACAACCATATAGACCTTGAGTCCGTTGTCAAGTGTGTAGATTCGTGCCTCGAGTGGGTCACCGGGCACTGACTCATAAGAATATTTGTTGCAGGATG
>JAAYDZ010000053.1 GCA_012728975.1 Bacteroidales bacterium | reverse complement strand
ATATTTACGGTAGGATTTTTAAATACCGACATTTGCGGACCTCCGTCAGCGCTTTGTGCCACATTTGCAGCCTGCTCCGTAATAAAGTTCATTATCTCTGTAACTCCTATCCCCAAAAACATACCGATGTATCCGAAAATGGCGGTAATAATAATGGACTCCAAAATTATGGAAGTTAATATGGAGGCCGGCGGTGCTCCTATAGCTTTACGAATACCTATTTCACGCGTACGTTCTTTTACCGACACTAACATGATATTACTTACACCCACAATTCCGGCAATAAGTGTGAGAATTCCAACAATGGTGACAAATAGGTTGACTCCACCAAATATTTTCATCGTTTCGATGTAATCGGATTGCGAGTTGTTTACCCAAAGTGCTTGACTGTCTTCCGGATCAAACTTAAGTTGGCGCCCCATAAGATTACGCAATGATTTATTGAATCTTTCATTTTCAGCTGTCGTTTCGAGCCCTTCCACAGTAAAGGCAAGTTGATAGAATTTTTTATCGGTATTAAATACGACTTGCATAGTAGAGAATGGTATATAGGCAACCGGACCGCCCCACTGCTCTTTTTTAGAATTTACACCGATAACTTTAAACATCAGTTGCCCAACCTTTACATATTCTCCTAATGGTGATTTCTCTTTGAAAAGCACCTCTGCCATTTGTTTGTCAATAACGATTACCTTACTCCTCTGAGTATAGTCAAGACGATTGAAAAATCTACCGTCACCCGGCTCAAAAACCAGTTTCTCCATTTCGGCATAACTCGGCATGACACCATTAACCTGATACGAGCCATATTCAGTGCCATAAGAGATATTTTGTGTCCTATTGGAACGGGCGGTAACCAAACGACTCTCCTGTATTTCCTCTTCTACAACCGATATTTCCTGTTCGGAAAACTTAAGATTTCGTCCCGATTTCAATCCTTGATAGGGCATCGATGTGATGCCGGTCCACATGTTAATACGGTTTACGGCACGGTGTTCAAAATTTGCTGTCACCCCATTTTTCAATCCGTTGCTTGCACCAAGCAAGACTATAAGGATGAAAATTCCCCAAGAAACCGAAAGTCCGGTAAGCGTGGTACGTAACTTGTTTTTACGCAGGGTGGTGAATATTTCTTGTAAATAATCCATTTTCGAGTTACAAGTTACGAGTTGCGGGTTTCGGGGTGCGAGAGGTGTCGCTTTCGATCATGCCGTCTTTCAGGCGGATTATGCGGTTGGTGGCATCGGCTACCGATTGTTCGTGAGTAACGATGATAGTGGTGATGCCTTGTTTGTTCAATTCGGTGAGTAAACCTATTACCTCGATGGTGGTTTGACTGTCCAGTGCTCCTGTAGGTTCGTCGGCAAGAATGATTTTCGGATTTGAAATCATAGCGCGAGCAATGGCTACACGCTGTTTTTGTCCACCTGAAAGTTCGTTTGGTAAGTGATGCGCCCAATCTTTCAGTCCCATTTTATCCAGATGCTCCATCGCTATGATGTTGCGTTGTTTTCGGCCCACATTTTTATAATAAAGCGGGAGTGCAACATTTTCCAATGCATTTTTGAAATTGATAAGATTGAAGGATTGAAATACGAAACCGATCATTTCGTTGCGATATTTCGCTGCCTGCTTTTCACTAAGGTCTCTGATAAGCGTACCGTTTAACCTATATTCACCTTTATCGTAGGTATCTAATATTCCTATAATATTGAGTAGCGTGGATTTCCCCGAACCGGATGCTCCCATAATGGAAACATATTCGCCTTCTTCAATTGTGAGGTCAATACCTTTGAGTACGTGCAGCGAAATGGCTTCGGTATAGTAGGATTTGTGTAAATTTGTTAGAGAAATCATTATGTATTAGCTATTTGCTTTTGGCTTAAAACCATTTTTGTCTTTTAACTAAGAAAGATATGCTGTTGTTTGCTTTGGCAGAATCCATTTTTTATAAAAAATTCATGCCAAAAATGACCATTCTACTTTTTTTGTTCTTCCAAAACATCTTTTAAGCTCTCTACAAAATCATCTAAACTAATCTCGAGCAGTTTTATCTTCTTAGCAATGGAGAGCATTTCCAACCCCATAAATTCCTTTTTATACATCTTCTTCACGCTCTTTTTTGCATCGGGCGATGCGAAAAAACCCATGCCGCGTTTGTCGTAGATAATATCGAGCGATTTTAGATGGTCGTAGCTGCGCATAACGGTATTGGGATTTACCCCCAATTGTGCCCCCATCTCCCTTATGGAAGGTATTCGTTCATCTTCTGCGTACTCATCGTTGAGAATTTTCTCGCAAATCGAGTCCGATATTTGAAGATAAATGGGCTTATGTTCATCAAAGTTTATCATAATCAATACCTGTTAGTTTTCATTAGACGGTATGAACCGATCATAAAGAGTATCGGCAAAACTATTCCCATAAATATTCTTAGTGTCATGACAAACATCGTCAAAGCGTTATCTCCTGCGTAAAATTCAAATGGACCGCGATCGTTTAACTGAACACTCATATTGCACGACACCGCGTCAAAATAGCCGCGAGATTCCATCACTTTAATTATCACTAATATGATTATTGATATTAAAAAGTTTATAACCAAAAAGCTTGCGATACTTTTGAGTATTTTCCTTCTTACAAAAAAGAGATTGGCAAAGAATAGGGCTTGTAAGGAAAGAAATGCCAATAGCACACCGTCGGTAGTCAGCCTGTTGTTAAAAAAATGAGCGATTGCGTAACCGTCTTGATACTTGGGAAAGAGCGCTGTAATTAGAGCATCGCTTCCGCCCAGAAAAACCAAAACCATAAGTGGTGCGGAAATCATGCAAACCATTTGCATCACTACAAATTTCTCCAGTACCGATGCAGGTAGCATCACTTCTGACAACCCCTTTTTTGGATGATTGTAGAAATAATAGAAGAATGGAGAAAAGATAAATATAACTCCCACGGTAAAAGCCAAAAAGTTGCTCCTGAAAAGAAGCGAAGGTACTTCATTGGATGTCAATCTGGCTATAAGTAAAAACAAGATGGGAAGTCCGGCTAAAACCAAAGTATTATTTAGAAAAGTTTTGGAATTTTGTTGAAACGTTCTACGGAAAAGTTTCCCTACTCTGTTGAATTGAAATATATTGTTGTTCATTGCTATCTGTTTTAAGGTGATTATTACGAATCAATTACTTTGTTGCACCTATGCCAAAAGTTCTTTGATACGACTTTTGTGGTGCATAGTGGTATTGAAGAGCGCTTCAATATTTACCTTACTCTCTCCCAAATCATCATTTTCCATCACGCAGATATAGCCGCCCGGAGCGGGTTCCCAATAAAGAGCATTGGAAGGAACGGAAGAGTAGAGTCCGAAATGGAGTTTTTCTGAAATTTTCTCCAATGATGCATTCATAAGTACCGCCTTGTTGTCGAGAATGATAATCGGGTCGATTAGGTTTTCCAAATCACGCACCTGATGAGTTGAGATCAGGGTGCAGGTATTATCCGACACATACTGTACAATTATTCTGCGGAAGAGTGTTTTAGAGGGGATATCCAGGCCGTTGCTCGGTTCGTCCAACAGCAACAACTCAGCATTTGTGGCGATAGCGAATGACAAGGCTGCCTTTTTGACCTGTCCGTAGGAAAGTTTGTTTAATTTTTTATCGCCTTCCACCTCAAATTCTTTTAAAATTGTCTCGAATTTTTCCTTATTGAACTTAGGATAAAAAGGTGCATTTATTTTCGCAAAATAGCGAATGGAGCAATCATTTTGGATAAATTCCAACTCTTCGGGCAAATAAAAAATACGGCTTAAAAAAGAAGGTGTCCTTTTAAACGGATCTTCTCCGAAAACAGAACAGGATCCTTTCCAGGGTTTTTGCAGTCCGGAAATAATTTTCAGGAGAGTGGTCTTTCCCACTCCGTTTTCTCCTAACAGTCCGTAAATTTTGCCGGCTTCAAGTTTCATGGAGATATCGTTCAAAACTTCTTTCTTGCCATACTTAAACGAGAGGTTGTTAATTGTAATCATATTGTTTGTTGTTTGCTATTTGCTGTTGGCTGTTTGCTATTGGCTTAGACAGTGCCATTAGTTGTTGGCTACTCGCTTTCAATTGTTTATTAAATATTCGTTTTTCACTACATATTCACGTAACTCGTACCACTTAAAAACTTCTCCTCGCAAATCGGTGCATTAGTGAAGTAGGGCACTGCAAAGGTAATGCTTATTTTTATATCTCCAAATATTTTTTAAAAATTTAACATTTTTGTAACATAAAAAAGATGCATGCAACTTAAATTATAGCCGCAAGCATCTTTATGTCAGACAATTAAGCAATCCTCCTACATTTTCAATTATTCAAATAAATAACTCACCCCACCCGTCAACCAGAAGCCGGGTTGTGGAATATTACCGAAATCCACGTGTGTGGTATTGAGAATATTGTTGAGATTGACGAAAATACTGAGCTTCCCAAGTGCATAATTTGCTTTCAAATCTATAAGCACAAAGGGTTCGTATGGTGTTATAACTTCGTGTGCTTTTTCAGCAGCCGTAGCGGGAATATACTTCAAATAATTGCCTGCGCGCTCCTGATAACGTAAATTCCAGGAAAAAATGAGATTTTTAATGATACGATGCTCAATGCCGAGCGTAAATTTATGCCTCAGATAGTTGGAAACATAAGCCGATATGGGATTAACCTGGCTGTCATTATCGCTTTTTTGCGAGATATATTGATAACCAAACCTCAACTGCTCGAAGGGCTGTCTCTCCCCCAACCAACATGAAACGTTTATACTTGCGTCTACACTCGCCCCATAAGTACTCAAGGCTGAGCGGTTCTCGGCGTGATAGAGTGAATCTTTAGTGCTGAAAATCCAATCAATCATATTGTCACCTTTGGTATAAAAGGCATTCAGATTGGCAGCAACCACCGGTCTGCTAAAACGCATTCCCAATTCTACCGACTGCGTATATTCGGGAGCAAGCCCGGCAAAACCCCGATGTTTTCCCGCCTTATAATATAAATCGGTAAAGGTCGGCATTCTTGTCGCCTTACTCCAAGAAGTGTAAAGAGTAACGGAATTGGTCGGTCGATAGGAAAGATTGACTGCTGGATAAAAACCGCCAGCTTTCAAGGTGTCGGCGAGAGCGGTATTGTAGTTATAAAGCGCGCCGAGTGAAAGAGTCAGCTTATCAATAACAAAGTTGTGTTCGGCAAAAAAGTTGATATCAGAGCGATTGTCCCACATAGTGTAGTAATCCCTCGGTTGACGCATCGGTTTACCCAAATTGCTGCTCAACACTCCTTCATTTCTAAACTCTCCCCCGAAACGTGTAATCCCAAGTTTTGAGATATACTGAATATTAAGGTTAACGCCATAAACATCTGTTTGGTGATAGTTTGGAGCCTTGTACCAGGAAGGGATATCAGGAGTACCCGGTCTGAAGAGATGAAACTCATCATAGTGTCTGCTCCAGTAGAGCTGAGGGATAAATTTGATTTTCCCGTTTGTTTCTCCTTTTATAGAAAAAAACAATCCCTGAGTATCGTCATACTGGTTCGGAAATGCAGCGGCATAGAAGGTATTGGCGCCATATTTCTTATCATTTACACCCGCCTGAATATCGATATAAGATCCATCAATATCGAAATTGCTCTGCCACAGGAAATTCATAATATTATAATCGCTGTTGGCAATATAGCCGTCAGAGCGCTTATAACCGGCCGAGAGAGAGTGCACCGAGGATTTTGCCCTTAATGCACCGCGCACTTCTGCATTGAAAAGAGCATGCATACCACCCTCCAGCTTCACAAATGCATTGGTTATAATATCCTTTTTTGTGATAATATTGATACCTCCGGAAAAAGCACTCGCTCCAAAAATCAGGGAAGAGGGTCCCTGAACTATCTCGATACGCTCTATATCGGAGAGATTGATGGGAATATCAAAACTGTAGTGTCCGGTTTGAGGATTGGTGAGGTTGACTCCATTCAGAAGAATTGCGGTCTGGTCGAATGAGCCGCCGCGGAGCGTTATATCTGCCTGCACCCCGTGAGGTCCGCGCTGAAGCACATCGACTCCTGAGTGATAATTGAGTAAATCCTCTATACTTTTGACTGGCGAACGCTCGATCTGCTTTGGTAAAATGATATTCACCATTTTCGCCGAAAGCTTCAACGGCAATGAGGCTTTGTAAGCTGTAATTATTATTTCATCCAGCTTTTCTTCACGAATTGTATCTGTTTGGGGGTGGACTTCGACTTTCTCTTGGTGTTGTTCGATATCAACTATTTCTACCTGTTTGTAGATAGCAACTTTTTCTATTTGGCCTATCGGTGCAGCATAAGCATTTGACAGGATGCCTAACAGTAGCACACCTACCACGATAGCCGTGTAAAAGCATTTCCAAACGCTTGATTTTTTATAAAAAAAGCGCTCGAATCCCAACAATCTCAGGTTAATCATTTTTTTTCGGGTTACTTGACTATTCGGTTAAGAAAATGAAAACGCAAAAATAGCACTTAGAATCCGAAAAGGAAAAAGATTAAGCAGCTTACAAAAAACCTACTGACAAAACGGTCGCAACATGCAACCAAACTTTCAGTAGAAATAGATCTTTTTACTCTTTTCGGGAATTTGGCGCGAATTTGTTCGATGCTTTGGCATTTATGATAAAAAATACCCCGCACCTCGTAACTTGCAACACGCACCAAAAAGGCCGACTAATTTTTTAGTCGGCCTTTTTAGTAGCGAGACCGAGAATTGAACTCGGGACCTCATGATTATGAATCATGCGCTCTAACCATCTGAGCTATCTCGCCATTGGGAGTGCAAAAGTACGCAAAAAAACGAAATAGCCAAAAAAAAGTAGAGTCTACGCTATTTAAGCTCCAACTTAAATACCGGATGAGTATTCTCGTAATGATACATATTCAGCACGGTTACCTCAACGGAAGTAATGTCTGAGGTACGTGTCAATGTACAAGATGTGAAGGGAAGCAGAATATAATCTGTGCCTCCAATGTTGAATCTAAATATCAAAGAAGAATTGTTGCGCAGCTGCCAATTGGTGTTTTTTCCTACAACAGAAAGTTTTTCAATGGAAACACAGGCATCAAAAAGTCCCTCAAGCAATTCAAATCCGCCAATAAGATACCCATGGTAAGAGCCGATAGTGCGTCTTGCATCAAGTGCTTCTCGAACTGCCTCCAGACTCTTATCCTTCGCAAGCACCAGCGTCATTGGCCTGTAGCGCACATCTTCCGCTCCCTTGCGATCGTACTTGAAATAAACTGGAACCGGATCGTGGGCATCGGAATTGGCAAAAAGCGTAATGTTCAGATCTTTGCACCAGGAAATTGCGCGCGGATAGAACTCAAATCCGTTGACCGCCTCGACACCATCTATCAGACCCTCTTCCAATAATTCTTTCTGGAATGGTGAAAAAACGCATGTATCCATTCTCCAGCCGGGGTGGTTGAAGAAAATGAATGCTCCCTGTCTGCGTGCTTCACGCAAGGCCTCCTTGGGATCCTCAAGATTCATCAATTCCGCATCTTTAATGAAAAGTGCATTAAAGTGGCCGATAACACCCTGTTCACGTGTCACCTCAGTTGCCGGAACAAGTAAGATGCCCAGCTTTTCAGCCTCAGGAGCGGCAATTTTCATGGAAGTATTACGGTCGGCATTCATATATTGGCTATGAGGCCTGTATTCGATATGGTCGGAGATGGCAAGAATATCAAGTCCGTCACGCCAAGCCTCCTGAATCCTGTAAGTAGGCCACACTAAACCGTCCGAAAAGACGGTGTGTATGTGAAAGTCCCCTTTAAGTACCTTATAACCTGCAAAATCGGGGACCACAACCTCATTGCGAACATGGTTGGACTTGTCGGGAATAAACTGCTTGTTGGGATTGGTGTTCTCTATGCGTTGCGCATCTGCGGAAATAGAGAATAGGGCTGCATACGCAAAGCACAGCAGCATTACTGCAATAAAACGTTTCATATTATGTAAAAAATTGAATTGGGTTAAAGAAGTTGACCTACTAGGATTCGAACCTAGACTAGCAGGACCAGAATCTGCTGTGCTACCATTACACAATAGGTCAAGGTTTGGGAGTGCAAATATAGAGATTATTCTCAATTGAACAATAAAATTGTGGCAAAAGTGGCAATTCCTTCCTCGCGGCCGATAGACCCGAGCTTTTCAGTAGTGGTCGCCTTGACCGATACGCGTTCTAAATCCAAATCCAGCACAGAGGCCAACATTTTCCTCATTTCAAGGATATAAGGGGCTACTTTCGGTTTCTGAAGCATCAGAGTTATGTCGATATTGCCTATACGCCAACCTCGTTCCGTGATCATTTCAAGAACACTTTTAAGCAGTATGCGACTATCTATACCTTTGTACTCATCTGAGGTGTCGGGGAAATGTTTTCCTATATCTCCGAGGGCCAGAGCCCCTAAAAGTGCATCACAAAGGGCGTGGATGGCCACATCTCCATCAGAGTGGGCAACACATCCCCTTTCCGAAGGAATATTCACCCCACAGAGTTTCAGGGGTAGCCCTGGGAGCAGCTTATGTATGTCAAATCCATTACCTATACGAATCTCCATATTAACCTCCTATTTTTCCGCAAAAATAAAAAATATGTTAACTTTGTCCTAAATATTCAATTGACAATTTTGTGACATTATGGGCTTTTTCAACATAAACTTTTTCAAAACACCTTCTCACCGGGTTTTCCACTATACTCCACGTTATTATGACGAGCGCAAGGAGCGTATTGCAAACATTTACAAAAAGTATGGAAAGAACCCAGATGGCACTCCGATAGATCCTTCGAAAGATGCAAAGGATGGACAAGATGCTACATACACCAAGCCATATGTGCCAGGAGAGAGCATCCGTGGTTCATTTAGCAAAGGTATTGAGCAACACCGCCGCCAGGCCGGCAACCAAAAGATAAAAAGAGTAATTACTCTGATCACCTTCGTAGCTCTAGCGGTAGCCATATACTATGTAGCCATCGGTCTTGGCCAAATTTTAAGGTAATATGCTAAAGCTATTACCTGCCAACATATCAAATCTGATAGCAGCAGGAGAGGTTGTCGGTCGCCCCGCCTCTGTAGTCAAAGAGCTACTGGAAAACTCCATTGATGCGAGAGCGGATACAATCCAACTGATAGTGACCGATGCGGGCAGAACCCTCATCCAGGTGATAGACAATGGTTCCGGCATGACTCCCGGAGATGCAGAGTTATGTTTTGAACGACACGCAACCTCCAAGATAGATCGTGCCGAAGACCTTGAATCCATATCCACATATGGATTTCGTGGCGAAGCATTGGCCTCCATCGCGGCGGTCGCACATGTAACCCTAAGGACACGCCAAGCCGACAGTGAGGTAGGATGGCAGGTAGAGGTAAGCGAATCACGAATCATCTCAAGCCACGAAGCCTCATCTCCTATTGGATCTAGTTTTGAGGTACGCAATCTTTTTTACAATGTGCCTGCGAGGCGCAAATTTCTCAAATCCGATAATACAGAACTTCGCCACATTATCCAAGAGTTCATCAGAGTAGCAGTCACAAGGCCTGAACTAAGATTTAAGATGTTCTCCAATGGTAAGGTGCTCTACGATCTGCGTACTGCCACCAACACCAAACAGCGCATATACGACCTTTTCGGACGTGAATTGATTAACTCCCTAGTGGAGATATGCACCGATACATCGGTGGTCAAAATAAGCGGGCATATTGGTAAACCCGAATCCGCTAGAAAAACCTCCGGCAACCAATATTTCTTTGTCAATGGACGCTATTTTCGCTCACCTTATATGCATAAGGCAGTAATGAGGGCCTACGAACAGCTCATCCCCGACGATACTCTACCCACCTATTTCATATTTCTCGAAACTCCTTTAGAGAGAGTTGATGTTAATATCCACCCTACAAAGAGCGAAGTAAAGTTTGAGGATGAGCAGATGATATTTGAGATAATTATGGCTTCGGTCAGAGAGTCACTAGGCAAGAATTCATTTGTCCCGAGCATCGACTTTGACACCGTAGGGATGCCTGAAATCCCCAATATGCCTGGTCGGAGCGCACTGGAGTACGGCATGGAACATATTAGAATGCCTAGGATAGACTATGACCCGTTATTCAATCCCTTCGACATAGGAAAGGATAGGGAGTTTTCCACCATACCATCACAGATTCGTCCTGTTGGAGAAGAGCAGGAGGAGCAGATGCTATTCGAGGAGAGGGCTATCTCGCGTACCTCGATCTTGCGGGCCGGAAGCAGTTATATTCTTTCGCAGTACGGTGAGGCCATCCTGTTGGTGCATACCTCAAGAGCCAGGGAGCGTATCTGGTATGAACGGTATCTGAGCATGCTCTCGGATGAGAAACCACTAACCCAGCAAACACTCTTCCCAAGGAACATACAACTGCAGAGCGAAGATTATCTCACCCTTGCGGAGCATCTAGAGGAACTCTCGAAGCTAGGATTTGACATCCGCGATTTCGGAGGCAATTCAGTTGCTGTGTATGGAGTCCCTCTGGGATATTCTGTAGCGGAGGGAGATACTCCGGCGCTCCTTGATTCACTGGTAGCCTCGCTAAGGGAACAGACATTTACTGCCGATTTTGCAGAATATGGCGAGGTTCTTGCCCGAAAACTGGCCATTTCGGCAGCCAGAAGCCACACCGGCCCCCTGTCAGACACCCAGGCACAAATATTGGTAGATGAGTTATTTGACTGCAAGGAGTCCAGACTCACGCCGGACGGACGCAAGTGCATGTCTGTTATTACAGTTAAAGATCTGGAGAAATATTTATGAATCAAGGATACAGCCGCCCCGGTTTTTGGGGAATGATGTCACCGGTTATCAAGAACCTGGTCATCATCAATACCATAATGCTTATTGCAACCTGGTTTATAGGAGACACGATGTATGAAAAGCTCGCGCTTTTTGCATTTGAATCTCCATTTTTCAAGCCCTACCAGCTAATCACACATATGTTTATGCATGGTGATTTCTGGCATCTGTTTTTTAATATGTACACCCTGATGATCTTCGGCACGGTGCTGGAAAGGATCTGGGGTAGTAAAAAATTTCTGCTTTTCTACTTTGTCACTGGAATTGGGGCCGCATTGTGCCACAGCCTCGTGCTACATCTGCAGTATGATGCCTTTGTGGAGACGGGAAAGATAGCTGCGGCTACCGCTGTACTCAGAACCCCCACCGTGGGTGCTTCAGGGGCTATTTATGGAGTATTGTTGGGCTATGGAATGCTCTTCCCCGACAATCGCCTGCAATTGATATTTCCACCTGTGGCAATGAAAGCCAAATGGTTTGTGATCATTTTCGGTGCAATAGAGCTCATCACCGGTCTTACAGGGATGGGTGGTAATATCGCTCATTTCGCCCATCTGGGTGGAATGCTATTCGGCTTGATAATGATCCTTATCTGGAAGAAACAAAACCGGCTGTACCATTAGACCTTCTACATCCGGAAACTATTACTATGAAAAAGAAGAAACAACGCAGATTTGGCCTTGGGGGTTTTATTTCAGTCACAGTATTACTTATCTCGGCAGTTGCGCTACTGATATCTTATATTTCCATATTTATCAGTCCTTCTAAATTCTGGCCTCCACTCTTTTTCGGCCTATACTACATTCCAATAGCGTTGTGGAACCTATTTCTGTTGATCATAGCCATTATCCGCATGAAGAAGCGTCTGCTGATACCATTGGTAGCCCTGCTTCCATCGCTCTTTTTTTTCGATATGTTTGTAAAAGTGGGTAATGAAGTCCCAGACGAGGAGAGAGAGGGTATCTGCATAGTTACATACAATGTCGGCAGATACTCCTTAAGCAAAAATGGAAAGTCAAAAAAGGAGACTATCGTAGAAATTCGCGACTATCTTGAGCTCTTCAAAGCAGATATTATTTGCCTTCAAGAGGTAAAAGTACAATACAAAGACTCCCTGATTGAAATCCCCGACTATCCCTATATTCATTCCCATTTCTTTGACGGAACAGGCTCAAGTTTCGGCAATGTTATTCTCAGTAAATTTCCCATAAGAGGAGGCGGAAAACTCACCTTCAAAAACAGCACAAATCTGGCTATCTGGGCAGATCTGCTGATAGACAGGGGCATAGTACGCATCTATAACTGCCATCTGGAGTCCTACAGTATCTCCTTTACCTCAATCGTTAAGAGACTCTTCAATAAAGATACATTCAGCGATGAGTTTATCTCTCTCCACGGACATCTAAAGGAATCCAACATAAAACGTGCTGAGCAAGTGGACCACGTGGTAAATAGTATCAGTGAATGCAGCCTGAAAACAATAGTCTGCGGTGACTTCAACGACACTCCGATGTCATATACCTACCATCAATTGCAGAAAGACCACAAAGACTGCTTCGTCGAGGCGGGAAAGGGCTTTGGGGCTACATATTCCAAACTTTGGCCGGCACTGCGCCTGGACTACATACTCATTCCGGAAGAATACAGAACCACATATCACAAAATAGAGAGAGTGCCCTTTTCAGACCATTATCCGGTACTTACACAAATAATATTAGACTGAAACAATGAATAAACATATCGACAAGAGTATTGATCGCGAAGCCGTAAATACCGCTATAGAAGTACTAAAAGCGGGGGGAGTGATACTCTACCCCACCGATACCATCTGGGGCATAGGATGTGACGCCACAAATAGCGAAGCAGTGGCTAAAGTTTTATCCATCAAGCACCGCGATGACAGCAAAAGTCTTATCATGCTGGTCTCTGATATTGATATGCTGGCAAGGTATGTAAAAGAAATTCCCGACATTGCACTTGATCTGATAGAGGTAAATGATAGTCCGATGAGCATTATCTATCCCGAAGCTATTGTCGCCAAAGACTCCTCTCCTGCAGGCAGCGCACTGGCTCCAAATGTCGTTTCCGAAGATGGAAGCGTTGGAATACGCATTCCTGACAACGCCTTTTGCAAAGCACTGATATCCCGTTTCGGAAGAGCAATTGTCTCCACCTCGGCCAATATATCCGGCAGCAAAGCTCCGACTAACTACAGCGAAATCCAGGAAGAGATAATTAAAAGTGTAGATTGGGTAGCAGACCCCTCTCTTGAGTCGAGCTCTACAGGAAAAGCGTCACAGATTATAAAAGTAGGATTGAGAGGCGAAATCGCAATTATTCGTGGATAAAAAACCTGATACTTGCATAAAGGCTTATAAGCACAGACTCAACCTCGCACTCCAGACTATGATTCTCTAAAAATTACACGCACATCAGGAGTTTGCCAGATAAACTGCCGCTACTGCTGTCAGCGCCGCAGTTTCTATACGTAAACGTGAATTACCAAGAGAAACCGGCTGCCATCCCGATTTTATTGCCATAGCAATCTCTTCACGCGAAAAATCCCCTTCAGGACCTATCATAACAATCACATCCGAAGCATCCTTGTGCAATGCCTCAGTAATGTGGATTTTATTAGCACCCAAAGATTCCACCTCATCACAATAGCATATCAGCCGTAGCGACGTACTTTCAGATAACTGTTTTTCAGTATGCAGACGGGGAATAACTTTTTCAGTATCCGAGCAGGAAAAAACTTTTCCTGACTCTGCACACGACATGTGCTCCAAAAATTCCCTCACTGTCATAGGATCGTGAAGCACGGGAATAGCTCCCTTGTGGGATTGCTTTGCAGCAGCAATCATAATGCGCTCCGAACGTTCGCGTTTAAAAATGCGCCTCTCGGAGTAGTCACCGAAAATAGGAGAAATCTCATCCACACCTATCTCCGTAGCCTTTTCCACAAACCAGTCAAAACGTTCGGTATTCTTTGGAGGTGCCACTGCAATATGGAGCCGGTAAGGATGGCTGCCATAGCCCTCCTGCCGTTCTAAAACATTAAAAACCACACGGCGGGGATTATCATCGGTGATTTCACACCTGAAAAGCGTGCCTGCACCATCCACAATATTGATGATGTCGCCTTTGCGGTGCCTAAGCACCTTGATGCAGTGGCCGGACTCGATTGCATCGAGCTGCGTGCCACCCTGGGCTATGTCCGGTGAATAAAAAATTTCCATTTCTCTCTCTTTCGGGATAGGCAAAGATATGGATTTTATCTATATTTGTAAATTGAACACGAGTACTAATCCAAATACCGCTCTTATGACTAAAGCTCCGACCCAGCGCTACGTAGCCCTTGACGTTCTCAGGGGAATGACCGTAGCGGGAATGATTCTTGTCAATAATCCGGGCTCCTGGGGACATATTTTTCCACCCCTGAGACACGCCGCATGGTCGGGATGTACACCTACAGACCTGGTGTTTCCCTTCTTTCTCTTCTGTGTGGGAGTTGCGATGGCCTTTTCTTTTGCAAAATATGGCGATTCGATAAACAAAGAGAGTTCGCGCAAACTCGTAGTAAGAGGCCTGCTGATTTTTGCGGTGGGACTTGCACTTAACATGTTCCCCTTCTACCCCACTTCTCGCAATCCGGAGCTCACTTTTGGAGAGAATTATCTTATCTGGCTGCAAAATATTCGCATCTTCGGAGTGTTGCAGCGCATCGGATTATGCTATATCCTGGGAGGATTTCTTGCCTTGTGGCTCAAACGACCAAAGCGCATTCTATTGGGTATCGCTGCGGTTACCGTACTCCACTGGCTGATTCTTTGGATTTTCGGCGGTGAGCCGGGGTGGAGCACCCTTGAGGGAAATGTTGCAAGTAAGATCGATATTGCGCTGGTTGGAGAGAGTCATGTATATCGTGGCTACGGTATCCCATTTGATCCGGAAGGACTCCTAGGAGTACTCTCCGGCGCAGGTACGGTACTGCTGGGATACTATATAGGGCAATTGATCCGCTCCAATGAAAGCAAAATCAATGCAGTTGCAAAGCTCTATACCATAGCACTTATATGTCTCGGACTGGGACGCATCTGGAATGTATGGCTACCGATCAATAAGCCTTTGTGGACCGGTTCGTATGTAATATACACCGGCGGATGGGCTATTATGCTTTTTGCATTTTTCATCTATTTCATAGATATAAAGGGAAAAGAGAGGTATTTCACTCCATTCAAGGCGATGGGCATGAACCCGCTCTTTGCCTTCGTAATGGCCGGAGTTCTGGTCAAGTTACTCGGCAGAGTGATTACCTGGACCACTGCGGAGGGTGCTAAGACTAGCGCTCTCTCTTGGTTATACAATACCTGCTGCGTCTCCATCTTCGGAAATAACGAATATGCCTCACTTATGCACGCGCTGATTATGGTTGCCATTTTCCTTGCGATGTGTATGATATTGTACCGCAAGAAAATTTTTATAAAGATCTGACGGTAGATGGCATATATCGGACTTATATCTGATACACACGGTTATTTTGACGACCGGCTTAGAAATTTCCTTGAGCCGGTAGATACCATCTGGCATGCGGGAGACTTCGCTACTCTGGAATCAGCACTGGAAATAGCCGCTTTCAAACCACTTGTGGGGGTACACGGCAATTGTGACGGATACGATATCCGCACTTATCACCCCTATATTCAGCTGATGGATGTGGAAGGGCTCAGAGTGCTGATGATGCATATCGGAGGGTATCCGGGCAGATATGACCTGCGTGCACTGCAACTGATAGAAGCTCACCGCCCCAATCTGTTTGTTTGCGGCCACTCACACATCCTGAGGGTGATCAACGACAAACATTACAATATGCTCACCCTCAACCCGGGAGCAGCCGGTTTACAGGGATTCCATCTGGTGCGCACTGCCTTAAGGTTCCGCATATCCGATGGAAAAATCCATGATATGGAGGTGGGTGAATGGGAAAGAAATTTTACTAAACAATAATAATTGATATAATGAAAAGAACTTTAATTTTTGCTCTGGGCATTATCTTCACTAGTGTGCTTTTTGCACAACAGGTACCGGTGACAGAGCCCAACTACGAACTGGCCGATCGTTTTTCGGCTAAAAAGGTCAACAATATGGTCTTCTCGACCTATATGAGACCCAATTGGTTTAAGAATTCCGACAAATTCTGGTATGAGTGGAAGACTCCGGCCGGCAGCTGTTACTACATGGTAGACCCTGTTACAAAGCTCCATAAACCGGTTTTCGACCTTGAGAAACTTGCAATGGAGTTGACGGAAATTGTAAAGGATCCTTTCGATGCACAAAACATCCCTTTCCGCAAACTGAAACTCAAGGATGATACAAAATTCACTTTTGAAATCCAGAGTACAATGATGGTGGAGAAGAAAGAAAAAAAGAAAAAAGAGGAAGTAACCAATGAGGAGAAGAAGGAAGAGGACAATGGTGAGAAGAAAGATGTAAAGAAAGAAGAAAAAAAGGCTCCTCCAAAAAAGGAGAAAAAGGTATTCAGATTTGAATATGACATCGCTTCCGGCAAACTCACCGACGTGACAGAAAATGAAGAGGAAAAGGATTATCCCCGTTGGGCAGGTATCTCTCCCGACGGTCAGACTGCTGTTTATAGTAAAAATTACAACCTCTACTGGATGAGCATTGAGGATGTTAAAAAACTGATGGAGGATGAAAAGGACACTACCGTAGTGGATCACCCTCTGACCACCGACGGCACAAAAGACTTCTATTACGGTGGCGGCAGCTACAGGGGTACTGACCAGAGTGACACCACAAAACGTTTCTCAGCAGGTGCTATGTGGTCTCCCGACTCCAAACATTTTGCTATCGGCAAATATGATATGAGTAAGATAAAGGAGCTCTGGGTTATCAACTCAGTCTCCCTGCCACGTCCTACCCTTGAAAGCTACAAATATCAAATGCCAGGCGAGCCTGGTCCCAAGGAGCATCTTATCCTATTCAATATGGAGGATAAAACCTCAAGGGAAATCCGGGTGGATGCATTCAAAGACCAGCAAATCGACATCATGACAGCCCCATTCAAAAACAGAGATGCTTATGACGACTATAGGGTATACAAATGGCTGGGTGACAACAGCAAATTCTATCTTTACCGCACCAGCCGAGATCTGAAGAGAGTGGATATCTGTGCCGTAAATCTGGCGGAAGATAGCTGCAGAGTTATCATAGAGGAACGCCTCAATACTTACGTAGAGACACGCAGGCTTGAAGTAATCAACAACGGAACAGAACTCATCCAATGGTCGGAGCGCAATGGCTGGGCCCACCTTTACCTCTATTCTTCAGACGGCACACTCAAAAACCCCATCACTTCCGGTGCTTTCCATGTGGAGAGTGTGCTGAGCGTGGACGAAGCCGCCAGAGTTGTTTATTTTTTGGCAATGGGAGTAAACAAGGACGAAAACCCCTACAATGGGCATGTATACCGCATCAATCTCGACGGTACGGGCATGAAACGTCTAGACTCCGATGGTTTCAACTCCTCAATAGTCAGTTTCTCCGACAATAGCAAATATTTTGTATCCAACTACTCCAGAGTGGATGTTGTACCGAAAGTAGCTCTCTTTAACGCAGCTGGTGTAAAACTGCTGGATGTGGCCGAGACAGACATTTCCCTGCTTCTGGAAGCAGGCTACAAATTCCCCGAACCTTTCAAGGTTAAGGCTGCTGACGGCATTACCGATCTCTATGGTGTTATGTACAAGCCATTTGACTTCGACCCCAACAAAAAATACCCCATTATCGACTATGTATATCCCGGTCCCCAGACTGAGGGCAACAATCTGGTATGGAGCAAAGGTCTGACACGCGTTGACCGTCTTTCGCAACTCGGATTCATTGTAATCACAGTAGGTAACAGAGGCGGGCACCCCAACAGGTCCAAATGGTATCACAACTACGGCTACGGCAATCTCCGCGACTATGGACTGGAAGATCAGAAATATGCTATCCAACAACTGGCCGCACGCCATAATTTCATTGATATCAGCAGAGTGGGTATCCACGGACACTCCGGTGGAGGATTTATGTCAACCGCCGCCATTCTTCAGTATCCCGATTTCTTCAAAGCAGCCGTTTCCTGTGCAGGTAACCACGACAACAGTATGTACAACAGATGGTGGAGTGAGCAGCACCACGGCATTCTCGAAGAGATTACCGCAGCAGGCGACACTACATTTAAGTACAGCATTGACAAAAACCAGGATATTGCCAAGAATCTCAAGGGTCATCTGCTCCTAGTCCATGGCGATATTGATGACAACGTACACCCTGGTAACACCATGCGTGTTGTAAATGCTCTTATCCGCGCCAACAAGCGTTTCGAGATGCTGATTCTCCCCGGTCAGCGCCACGGATTCGGAGATATGAACGAATATTTCTTCTGGAAAATGGCAGACTGGTACAGTGAATGGCTCCTCGGCACCTCAAAACGCCATGAGGTGGACATCAGAGAGATGAATAATGACTAACTAAAAAAACTCCCTTAAGGGAGTTTTTTTAGTTAGGAGTATTGAGTTCCGAGTTTTGAGTACGGGTTGTCATGTCCTGAAATAAGCTGCACCTAATCCTGTTAGTATCTTGCTATTACCGGTCGTGTTATAAAGACCCAAACCAAATTGAGCTATTGGTTCAATCGCAGAACTATAACGATAGTCTTCCGCTCGATACTTCGCTTGGCTTGCCAAGAAATCCTGCCAACCGGCTCGTTTATTTTTACATATTCGTTAGGACGGGTTATTCTTATAAATTCCAACCTCCCGTCGCAACTTATTCTTTAGCTTTAACTTGTTGATAATAACAATCAACTATAGTATCAAGTCCCTTTTCTATTCCTTTTTCATATTCTCGCAAATATCTCTTTGCAACGGCTGGTTTTTTTTCTTTCAATAATCTATACAATTGAAATTTGCTATCATTTATTCTTGCCAATGCTACATCTTTATTTTCTCTATATCCTATTTTATGTATTCTGCGTGTGCCGATTCTAATTATTTCTTGAAAAGCAAAAATAGCGGAATCAATTTGACCATAATCCCATTTGACTAAAGCAAGAATCCAAAGAGTGGCAGGATTTAAATAATCTAATTCAAATGCCTTAATAGCATATCTTTCAGCTAATCTCAATTTATTCTCATCAAAATATGAAGTTGCAATTTCAGATAATAGATATGGATCATTTTTATAATCTAATTTTTTTATTAATTTTCTTGCCTTAGCCGTGTCTTTATGATAAGTATCATAATACTCTTGCAGGATTTGTTCCTTATTAAATTTTGATTTCATAATACACAGTTATTTGTTTTTCTTTCATCCGCTTTTCTTTGTTCTCTTGATCTTCGTTCTTCTGCTTTGTCATGTTTACCACCTTTATTTCCGCTTCCGTCTTTTGACGGATTCTTATAGCACACATGGCGGGATTATAAATCCCGCCGACCAACGCAGCTACTTTTTTAATCGTTTACGCCTAATCTTTAAAATTGTTTTTGATAATCAGATGATTATTTCGATAACTCACGTTCTGAAGCATTACCCATTACAAGTAACTTTTCTGCTCCCGTCATAATTATAATCTTCCAACGTCCAACCGATAATACATTCGCTAATACAATCAGATAAATTATCGTGTGTAATTTCCGGCTCATCAGTTTCCGAATACTCATGATTAGAACACCAAAAAACAATCTTACATGAGTTTCCGTTATTTGTTTTTTTACTTGTATCAAAACAATAAAAATTACCTCTTCCATCTGGCGAAAAAGGTATTAAATAGTCAAACTGAGGAATTTGAACATTAAAATGTTCAAATTCATAAGTACTCGCTAAGTCATATCCATAGTTTGAGAAAGTGATACCTAATACTTCATCGCCCATTAAAGTAATACCGTTAAATTGACTCAATAGATATTTATAATCATTAGGTAATTCCAACTGATATTTTTTTTCAAATTTAACAATTAATTCTGTGTTAACTGGTGGGTTTAATGTCATAATATCATCAGAGAATTTTCTCAATTCCTTGATAATATTCTCAATCATAAGTTTATAATTATTTGTTTTCATATTCTTTTTTCCAATATTCTTTTTTTGCTTTATTAAACTCTTTTCGATCTATTTGACTTGGCTTGTTTTTATTTGGATGATTTATAGCATCATTTCCTTTGCCTCTATGTTGATTTGGAAGCATTTCTTTAAATGGTCGCTTAGGGTTTTGTCCTTCGTGATGAATTTTTACAGATTTTCCCATGTCAATAGGATATCCTTTAAGTGCAAAATCACATATCCTAAATGCATGAATAATATTAATATCAACAGCTAACAAATGAAAAATTTAAATCACAATCAAAATCTCTAATTATACGAGACACATTTTGTGGAACCAACAAACCTCCATGGTCATAAGTTGAGATAAGGCTAATATAAATATCTATTTCTTCTAACTTATAGTCTCTAATTATCCTTTTTATACTTTCCGATGTACTTACACTTTCAATGTCAATTAGAATATTAAAATTTGATTTTTGCTCGTGAACAGAAAACTTGATTTTTTTGTCCAAATCTTTAGCAATTAAATTATAAACATCAGGTGATACGTTAAAAATTCTAAATATGAAATTTACCTCATCTATATCTTTTTCTCTATTAATTTTCATTTTTATTTTTCTTTATATGTTTTAATCCATTTATCTTTATTGCTCAATTTCCAAAGAAAAATAAAAAACAATATAAAAAAGGCAGATATAATCATGCCTACTTTTTGTTGTCTCAATTTTAACGGAACACAATCAATATAACTAACCATAGGAAAGTGTTTATTGTATTTGATTGCAATGGTATCAATGTCACATTTTTCAAAATATTCAATAAGCATTTTATAACTGTCTTGATACGTTTTTTCCTCAACTTGGTATCTATAAGATATAGTAATATGTGTTGAGTCCCTGATTATTCTTGTGTTTGCATTTTGAGCCTCATTCATTTCAAAAATGTTTCCTAATCCATTTAATGCGATTAGTTTTGAAACACTATACAATAGGCCTATACTCCAAAAAGCAACGCCTAAAATGAAAAATATTTTTGTTATTGATTTCATTTTTTCGGAGTTTAACTTATCTTGGCTTGTACCAATTGGACTTAATGTTAATCCATTTTGTCTCTTTACTTCGTTTTTGCAACTCATTTTCATTGGCAAATCTGACTAATGCCAACGTCTCAACATCTTTCACATAAACAAATACATTTCCCGCTGTATCTACATCCAGGCGTGGTATCCTATACCTCATAAATGTTTGTACCAATTGTTGAAGTTTCAGAGTGTCGGCTTCAATATCGTATTCTGTCATCCATTTTGCTTCTTTTACCTGGTGGGTTCTTTTGTCCAACATTACAACATAATATCCCACTTTTGAAGTATCTCTAACCAAATGTGGCGCATCTACGACAATAATAGGATTTCTTTCGCTATCTCCACCTCGAATAAAGAGAGAAACATTTTTAAATTGAGCAAAATCCTCAAATTCATGTTTGGCAAGAAATGCTTTTTTATCGAAATAGGCACAACATTCGCCATACAAACTCAAAGCAGGTCTTGCTATTAAAACAAGCCCGATTATTACCACAATGCCAATGGTTATTGTTTTAATTATTTTTTTCATTGTACTATTTTTATTCAATAACCAAAACCTTTCTTTTATAGCGAGTTGATGTTGAGGATTTTTATGAAATAAAGGTAATCAATAATTATTATTCCCGGAAAATATATCTTGAAATAGGTTTCCCATCTTTCAATATATTCGTGATACACATCGTTTTATTGACTATCTTTATGGTTTGGAGTCTGATTTTACTTACCGATTAGAAAAAACATGAATAAATATCTTCGTTTATTAGTTATACTGTTATTGATGTCTGCAAATCATTTATCTGCTCAAAATTCACCGTTAGATTATGTGAATCCCATGGTTGGTACTAAAAGCATGGGACACACTTTTCCGGGAGCCTGTGCCCCTTTCGGCTTGGTTCAATTAAGCCCAGATACGGAAATGATTCCCCACAATGTTGACGGGATTTATCAGAGCGATGCATATAAATATTGTGCCGGTTACCAATATGATGATAAAACCATTGTGGGGTTCAGCCACACCCATTTCAATGGGACGGGGCATTCCGATTTGGGTGATATACTGATAATGCCTATGACCGGCGAAGTTAAGTTGGATATGGGGACTGAAGAAAATCCCGGGAGCGGCTATCGTTCACGATTTAGTCACGATAACGAGAAAGCGGAAGCAGGTTACTACTCTGTCCTTTTGCAAGACTATGATATTCTTGCAGAAATGACTGCAACAGAAAGAGTAGGAGTACATCGCTACACCTTCCCGCGAGACACGAAAACCGGACATATCATTCTCGATTTGGATTACGGGATTTACAATTACGACGGTAAAGTGCTGATGGCAAACTTGCGCGTGGAAGATGAATATACCCTTACAGGTTACCGTATCACCCGCGGATGGTCGAGAATGAATTACACCCATTTTGCCGTGAAGTTTTCAAAACCTATCCGAAACTATGGTTGTCGTAACAAAGAAAAAATGCTGTACAACGGTTTCTGGCGAAAATTTGATATGACCGACAACTTTCCTGAAATGTTCGGGAAGCATCTGACAGCCTATTTTGATTTCGATTTTTCCGATGGGAAGCCTCTCGAAATTCAGGTGGCACTTTCACCTGTGGATTGCCTTGGTGCAATGAAGAACCTGGAGTCTGAAACCGGCGGAAAATCATTTGACGATATACGTAATGAAACTCAGCGGAAATGGGAAAAAGAACTTAGCTGTATTGATTTTAAAGCCGATGAAGAGACAAAATATGTTTTTTATACGGCACTCTATCATACCATGATAAACCCTTCCGTTTATCAGGATGTGGATGGAAGATATCGTGGCATAGATCACAATATTCATCAAGCTGAAAAAGGAGCAACCAACTACACGGTATTCTCGGTTTGGGATACATTTCGTGCACAACACCCACTTATGAATCTTATAAAGCCTGCACGAAGCACCCAGTTTGTCAACTCCATGTTAAATCACTACAAACAAAGTGTTCATAAAGCGTTGCCGGTATGGTCACACATGGGAAATGAAAACTGGTGTATGATCGGTTATCACTCCGTTTCGGTGGTGTCGGATGCAATTGCCAAGGGATTGGATATTGATAAAGAATTGGCATTGGAAGCCTGCATAAATAGTTCCAATGTCGACTATTTTGATGGTACGGGCGATTACAAAAAATATGGATACGTGCCATTGGAAAGAAGCTCATCGGCTGCCTCCATTACATTGGAATACAGTTATGACGATTGGACCATTCACGAGCTGGCAAACCGCCTAAACAACAGTGAAATCAGTAAGGAATATGCCCGCAGAGCCTTAAGTTATCGCAATATCTTTGACCCTTCTTTGCATTTTGCCCGTCCGAAACTAAAAGATGGAACATTTAAAGAGGATTTTGATCTGCTGGATACACATGGACAAGGTTTTATTGAAGGAAATTCGTGGAATTACTCCTTTTTTGTACCACACGATGTGAATGGATTGATAAAGGAAATGGGGGGCGAGAAACAATTTATTCGCCGTCTTGATTCGCTTTTCACGATGCATCTTCCTGCCAAATATTTCGAAAAGACCGAAGATATCAACGAGGAAGGGCTGATGGGTAATTATGTACACGGAAACGAGCCAAGTCATCATGTAGCCTATTTGTACAAATGGACAAAGGAGCCCTGGAAGTCGGAGTACCGTCTCCACGAAATCATGCGGCAGATGTATAAAAACAAAATAGACGGATTGTCAGGTAACGACGATTGTGGTCAAATGTCGGCCTGGTATATCTTTTCGGCACTCGGATTTTATCCCGTTTGTCCCGGTTCCGACCAATATGTAATCGGTTCGCCCAAGACCAAAGAAGCGACTATCTATTTGGAAAACGGAAAAACATTTACTGTCAAAACCGAAAATTTATCCGATAAGAATGTTTATGTGAAATCTATAAAGCTTAACGGTAAAAAATATGAAAAGCATTTCATAACACATTCGGATATCCTCGAAGGTGGAGAAATGCTATTTGAAATGAGCAACAGGCCAAACAAAAAGTCCGCTTCCTATCAAAAGCCTTATTCTCTTACGGAATAACAGCTTCGAAGCAGAAAGAGAGTATTGAATATGCCACACAAAATTCAATACTATTTACTCTCAACCCGGAACTTAACTTTATTTCAATATTTTGTATTGCCAACCCTTAGCTTTTAGCTCATTACCTACTATTTCTAGCTGCGAGGTGTCTTGCAAGTTAAAGGTTATTGTAACCTGTACATATCCAACCGGAACGTTGGTAATAGAACGTTCGTGCTCAATATCGTGAATAGAAGCGCGTAATTTTTCCAAAATACTAATAATTTGGCTTAACATACCGGCTTGATCGGGAATGAGAACTGCTATTCTGGCTCTTAATCCCTGTCCTATAACACCTTTTTCGATAATTTGCTCCAAAATACTGGTATTTATATTACCACCGCTAATAACTGCAACTACATTTTTATTTTCAACATCTACTTTTTTGTTTAAAATTGCCGCTAAAGAGGCAGCACCGGAGGGTTCTGATAAGTTTTTAGCACGTTGTAGCAAATTAAAACAAACTTGCGCTATTTCATTGTCGTTTACCACTACAACATCATCAACGTATTTTTTAACTATTTCGAAGTTGAGATTTCCAGGAGCTTTAACTGCAATTCCGTCTGCTATCGTATTTCCCGACACAAAAGGTGTAAGCACGCCATTGTCAAGTGAAACCCGCATGCTATGTGCACCTTCAGCTTCAACACCAATAACTTTAATGTTTGGATTCATGCTTTTTAAAGCAATAGCAATTCCCGAAATAAGTCCGCCACCGCCAATGGGCACAAAAACCATATCTATGTCATCTAGCTGTTCAAATATTTCCAAACCTATAGTGCCGGCTCCTGCTATAATATCGGGATGATTGTAGGGATGAACAAAAACAGCTCCGGACTCTTCAAGATAATCCATGGCGGCTTCATAGGCATCGTTAAAACTGTCTCCTCTTAAAATCACATTGGCTCCATAACCTCTGGTCGCAATAACCTTTATCGGAGGAGCAAATTCGGGCATAAAGACGGTACTCTTAACTCCCAATTTTGTAGCAGCATAAGCTACACCTTGCGCATGATTTCCTGCCGAAGCACAGAGCACGCCGCGTTCTTTGTCTTCGGGACTTAAATTGCTAATATGGTTGTAAGCACCACGAATTTTGAATGAACCTGTAGATTGTAAGTTCTCAAGTTTCAGATATACTTGAGCATTTACCATGTTGGAGAATGACTTGCTACGTTCCAAATCGGTGCGTTTTACTATTTTTTCTAATAGTTTTTTCGCCTTTATAATGTCTGATAATGCAGGCATCGGCATATCACATATACTTTTACTCATTGCTATTGTTTTTATTACAAATTAACATCAATTTAGTTCAATCTGAAAAGCCTTTAATAATGATAATCGTCCGGTTGTAGAGACCGATATTATTTTTTCAATTTTTCATCTATTATAGCACCTATTACACACGCTAATGCAAAGCCGGCTGAAAAGACTATGGCTCGCCAAATTTCCGTATCCGGCTTAAACACCAGATAGAGTGTAATGGCTATACTATAACAGCAAAAGAAATGGGCAAGCCTCTTCTTGACTGACTCCGGAATTTTCATTCTAAAGGATATTTCTTAGTACGAAAATAAAATAACCAAGTCGCACTAAATGTTCTATTGTAAAGATCTTACCAACTTTGTAATACGCTCCATTTCGTCGGCAATCTTCAGGCGCTGAGGACAGCTGCGCTCGCACTTACCACAGAGTCTACATGTATCGGCACGTGCTTCCTCAGGAATTGCATAATAACCCTCAAGGAAAATCTTTTTCCTGCGCTCAAACTCCTCCGGAGTCTGACTGTCGCGCTCGGGAATATTGCTCTCGTTGACACACTTATTGTAGTGCATGAAGTTGGCGGGAATATCCACTCCGAATTTACAAGGCATACAATACTTACAAGCCGTACACCTGATAGGACGTGTCTTGAGGAAAATATTCAGAGCCTTATCCAGAGCTACACGCTCCTCGTCGCTAAGTGGCTGGAATTCGGTGGAGAGAGTATTGACATTGTCCACCACATGCTCCATTGCACTCATTCCGCTTAATATAGTGAGTACTCCCGGCAGTGAAGCTACATATCTCAAAGCCCAGGATGCAATACTCTTGTCGGGATGCACCGCTTTCAGCACCGCTTCGGCATCAGGATTGAGCTTGGCAAGCATTCCTCCACGGATAGGCTCCATTACTATACAGGGAATATCTTTTTCCTCGAGCCTTTTGTAGAGATATTTGGCATCAATCTGATCCCAATCGTGGTAGTTTAACTGAATCTGTACAAAGTCCCAGTCATATTTTTCGAGCATTTTGTCAAACAACTCATTTGACCCATGAAAAGAGAATCCGAGATTGCGAATGCGACCGGCTTTCTTCTCTTCAATGAGATAGTCGAGGGTACCGATTTCTTCATATACACGCACATAATCCGCTTCGCGGCTTATGGAGTGGAGCAAATAATAATCAAAATAATCCACCTGGCAACGCTCAAGCTGGGTTGCAAAAATTTCCTTAGCCTTATCGAGGGAGGTGACCATCCATCCGGGCATCTTGGTCGCCAGATAGAAACTTTCACGCGGATAGCGTTTGAGTGCCTTACCTGCAAATATCTCCGAGGTACCGCCATGATAATTGAAGGCTGTATCAAAATAATTGACTCCGTGCTTGTAGGCATAGTCAATCATTTTGAGTGACAATTCTTCATCGATGGACTTGTCGGAAAGGGTCGGGAAGCGCATCATCCCGAATCCTAAAAGAGGAGCCATATTGGAAGTCCCTTTGTGTTTGCGTCTGGCCACCATTGGCTCTTTAGGCTCTACTTCACGAGCTGAAATGGAACTGATGCCGGTTGTGGCCATAGCCACACCAATAATACCGGTACCGAAAAGTTTCAATGCTTCGCGGCGGGAAAGCTGGTTCTTCTTTTTTTCCATATGTATAAATGTTTGAAAATGGTTTGAAACAATTGTGCCCGTATACAAGCGGATTACACCATACAAAAATAGATTTTTCATCTGACAAGTGCAATAGTGTGCAAAACTTTTGATTTCATATAGATATTTGTGTCACTTTTTTGGAATTCCACAAATTTTAGCATTTAAATGCGTATAAACGGCTCCGGGTTGCACAGAGCAGCATCACAACCTATTTTTGCCACTAGAAACTCAGGACCAAACGGTTACAAAAAAGAAGAAAATAAATGTTGTGCAAGACTTATTGTGCCACCTGCATAGGGATAACGGCAGTGACGGTAACAGTGGAGGTAGACCTTTCCAATGGTATTGGCATACATCTGGTTGGGCTACCGGATAATGCAGTCAAAGAGAGTCTGCTGCGCGTAACTACAGCCCTCTCAACTTACGGGTATAGGATTCCGGGACGCAAACTGGTATTCAATCTCGCGCCTGCCGATATTCGTAAAGAGGGCTCTTCCTACGATCTGGCCATAGCCATAGGGCTGTTGGCGGTATCGGAGCAGGCATATTTGCCCGGATGCAGCCAATATATTATGCTCGGAGAACTTTCACTGGACGGTAGCATCCGCATTGTAACCGGCGCACTTCCAATCGCCGAACACGCCAAAGAAATGGGATTCAAAGGGTGCATTTTTCCGAAGGAATCGGCTTTAGAGGCTGCAGATGTAGAGGGAATCGACATCTATGGAGTCAGTACGCTAAATGAGGTGCTGGATATTCTGCGCAATGATAATTGCTTCCATTTGCTGGTAGTACGCGACTCACCACAGCCCAACCGACCACACTATTCGGAGGATTTTAAGCATGTAAAAGGACAAAGACTGGCCAAACGGGGACTTGAAATTGCTGCAGCCGGCGGTCACAATCTTCTCCTGGTTGGTACACCTGGTAGCGGAAAGACCTTTATGGCCTCTTGCCTTCCATCAATACTGCCACAAATGAGCAGAGATGAGTCCATTGAGACCAGTAAAATATATTCGATTACAGGCAACCGCACCGGCAAAAGAGGATTAATGCTGGAGCGTCCTTTCAGAAATCCGCATCACAGTGCCAGTCTGGTGTCGCTTATAGGTGGAGGACAAAACGCCTCTCCCGGAGAGGTTTCTCTTGCCCACAACGGCATACTGTATCTCGATGAAATGGCACAGTTTAGCAAGACTATACTGGATGCGCTACGCCAGCCACTGGAGGATGGAAAAGTAATTATTTCCAGAGCACGCTACAAAGTGGAATATCCTGCATCCTTTATGCTGATTGCATCGACGAATCCATGCCCCTGCGGCTATTACGGTGATGATTCACATAAATGCACCTGCACACAATCGGCCGTAATGCGCTATATGTCCCGCATTTCCGGGCCTATGTTAGATCGCCTCGATATGCACATTTTTGTCAAAGCCGTGAGTGGCGACGACCTTATTGCCGAGGGTGAAGAAGAACCCAGTGAAGCTATTGCTAAGAGAGTGATGGCTGCACGACAGATTCAGTATGAGCGCTTCAAGAACGAAGGAATATTCACCAATTCCCAGATGAATGTACGGCAACTCAACACCTATTGCAAAGTTAGCAAAGAGCAGAAACGCTTCCTCAGAGATGTCATTCACCGGCTCAATCTGTCGGCCCGTTCCTACAGCCGTATCCTCAAATTGTCCCGCACCATTGCAGATATTGATGGCGATAATTTTATATCTTTGCAGCATATCAGCGAAGCTATACAATTTCGCAATCTGGACAGAGGCAATTTTTATGATTGAGATTATCATCAACGGTACTGACGACCTTCAAAGAGCCGCACGCGTTTTTCTGGAAAAGGCGGGTAATAGCAGGATAATCGCATTCTACGGCTCTATGGGGGCGGGAAAGACTACATTTATTACCGCATTGTGCCGCCAATTGGGAGTGAGGGATGTGGTCAACAGCCCCACTTTTACCATCGTCAACGAATATGCCGATGCGATGGGAAATCCCCTCTATCATTTTGACTTTTACCGTATCAACCGATTGTCCGAAGCTATGGATATAGGCCTTTACGAGTATTTTGATTCGGGGAAATACTGCTTTATAGAGTGGCCGGAAATGATAGAGGAGCTATTACCGGAGGAGACCCTAAAGGTCACTATTCTTGTAGATGACGCTGATACCAGAAGACTATTATTCTAAAATTCTAATACCATTTTACTATGAGACGATTCCTTTTCTCAATTGCAGCAATAGTGCTTGTAGTCTCCATTTGCCAATGCTCCCCAAAAGCCGCCCGGAGCGATGAAACGGCCACAGCCGCACCTGAGGAGCAGATTTTGGTAGGTGCTGAGGCACTTGACGAATATTTGCCTCTACTTGAGGGAAAAAGGGTATGCCTGCTCTCCAACCAGACCGGTATCCTCTCCAACGGCACTCACCTGCTAGACACTCTCCTTTCTCACGAAGTAAATGTAGTCTCCATTCTCTCGCCTGAACACGGTTTTAGAGGCAATGCCGATGCCGGAGAACTGGTAAGCAGTTCCGTGGATGAAAAGACAGGAATTCCCATCCGTTCACTCTATGACGGCAAAGGGGGCTATCCTACTCAAGAGACAATGGATGAGATTGATATAATGGTTTTTGACCTTCAGGATGTGGGCTGTCGCTTCTATACCTACATCACTACTATGACAAAAGCAATGGAGGCTTGCGCCAAAAATGGCAAGAAGATGATCATAATGGACCGCCCCAATCCGATTGGATTCTATGTTGACGGACCCATTCTCGATATGAAATACAAATCGACAGTAGGCTACCTACCCATACCTGTAGCACACGGTATGACCTTTGGCGAACTGGGTATGATGATAAATGGCGAGAAATGGCTGCCTGACGGCATCCAGTGCGATATTACCGTAATCAAGTGTACCAATTACACACACCAATCTCGCTATGTGCTGCCCGTAAAACCTTCACCCAACCTTCCCGATATGCGTTCGATATATCTCTATCCTTCGATGTGCTACTTCGAGGCAACTCCGGTAAGTCTTGGGCGTGGTACCGATAAGGCATTTCAGATGTATGGTCACCCCAATATGAAAGGATACAAATATTCATTTACACCGCGCAGCGTGGATGGAGCAAAAAATCCTCCTCAACTCGACAGAGAGTGTTTTGGAGTGGATCTTCGCACAAAGCCGTCAATAGAGCAAATCAATGCTGAAGGCATAAACCTCAAATATCTTATCGACGCATACAACAACCTCAACCTCGACTCCCACTTCTTCCGTTCATTTTTTGAACTGCTCATAGGCCAAGACTATGTCAGGAAAATGATAATGTCCGGAGCCTCAGCCGAAGAAATTGAAGCAATGTGGGCCGAAGATGTCGCCTACTTTAAAGAGCAAAGAAGACCATATCTACTGTATGAGGAGTAAAGTTGTGTTGCGGGTGCGAGGTGCGGGTTGCGAGGTATTTGGTTCTCTGTTTTCAATGTGTGATATGGAGTATTGAGTCACACCGAGTACCACAAAACTCGCAACCCGCACTCGAAACCAGAAGCTGACAACTAACAACTTACCCCTTACTCAGAACTCGGAACTCAGAACTCATAAAATAGAAAAACAACCCCTTTGGGTTGTTTTTCTATTTTATGTATGGAATATTACGCTACATCCTGAATCTCAAGCCCAACTCAAGATTGAACTGTATCGGCTGATTGGTACGGATGCTGAGTGGCTGATCGTTGTCAAAATAATAGGCTACCGACGGTTTGAAAGCAATACCTACATGTTGTACAAACCAGTATTCCACACCCAGACCAACATTTACCGACCACTGTACACCGTCAACCTTTTCACGTCTATCCGTGCTGCCATAAACATAACGTTTCATAATACACTTGTCAACCATACCACCCGCTGACACAAATGCGTCAAACCTTGGACGGTCAACAAAATTGTAAGAGAGATGAAGTGGAATGCCGAGGTAATGAAGCTGGCTGGAGACATTGGGTTGTTGCTCCATATTTATCATAGCGCTGTACTGCGAATGAAGATAAGTATAAACAAGACCTGTACCGATATATAATCTCGGCACTATGGCTTGTTTGAACTGGAGACTGAACGACAGCGGTATGTCAAACTGCGGGTCATCATCAAAGGGAATAATACTATAGGACTCAAAAGCGGTGCCTAATTCAGACGGAGCATATTTCGGCCCCAGGTCAGCTATTAATCCATCCTTTGATGCAACTTGTGATATATTTGAAGATATAGCGAATAATGATGTGTTCTTTTTGAATTTACGGTGCACCGGGTCTTCTGTACCCAGAATAGCGTCAAGATCTTTTTCATCCCATTCACGGATTTCAGGGTCTGTAGCAGGCTTATGGTCTTGTATAACTACCTGATCTGCTACTACATCGTTGTCTGATACAACGATATCTGTAACCACTTTCTCCTCAACAACCTCATCAGATATCACCGGCGGAATCTCCATAAGTTTATCTAAAGCAGGTGTTGTGGGACGGGAAACCGGCTTTACCTGCTGAGCCGTTACACCTGAAGAGGTAAGACCGGCAATTTGTTCAGCCATGGGCATCACATCCTGATCAGCAGGAGTCTCCGTTTCAGGGAGAATGCTCTCGGCCATAACTGAAGGGGTGGAAGGTAAAGTGGAAACCTCATCTTCCCTAAATATAAACAACCCTGCAGCTAATACTGCTGCGGCTGCAACCGAAATGAACGAAACACGACGTACCACCATTATTCTATGGCGGCGTGCCATCTTGCTGCGGATACCATCCCACACAGATGCATCAGGCATCTCAACGCTGGAATCAAGCTTTTCCTGCAAGAGTTTGTATAGATCTTTTTCGTTCATTCAATATAATTCCTCAATCCTTTTCTGCAGCCATTCCCTGGCTCTCGAGAGTTGCGACCTGGATGATGCTGAAGATATGCCCAGCATCCGGGCGATCTCGTCGTGTTGAAACCCGTCAATTGTGAGGTTGAAGACCGCACGGTACCCCGGAGGCATACTTTCAATGAGTGCGGTGAGCTCTTTTGCTCCCATCCTGGAAACGGCATCGTCATTGCTTTGCATTATGGATGCCGCAGGAACATTGTCAATCTTGTCTGCATAACGAAGTACGTCGTTTTTGCGAAGTACCATCAATGCTTCATTGACAAAAATCTTCCTCATCCAACCTTCGAAAGAACCTTCACCCTTGTAGGTACGGAGCTTAAAAAAAACTGTCACAAATCCGTCCTGCAAGACATCCATCCCCGCGTCACGGTCGCCCATATATCTGATACACAAAGCCAGCATCTTTGGTGCGAAAGTATCGTACAAGCGCTTCTGAGCTATGACATCTCTCTTCAAACACCTTTGAATGAGATCATTTAAATCAGTATCAGTTAAAGCCGACTGCTTTTTCATTGACTGTTTCATTATATAGATGCAAAAATAGCACAAAATGTTGCATCGGGTGCAAAATATTTTTGGAGTGATTTTTGTTT
>JAAYDZ010000052.1 GCA_012728975.1 Bacteroidales bacterium | reverse complement strand
ATGGGCGTAGCCAAGACCATCGCCGAAGTGGAAAACCTCGAATACATACGTCTTGCAGAGGAGATAGGCGTAGATTCGGTAATAAACAAAAAACTTATCGCTGCCAGTCGTATTTTCCGTGTAACTCTCTCCAATCACATCCGTACAATAAAATGTCTCGGCGGTTCCGATGCCGATGCTATAGAGTATGTGGTAAACGCAGGCAGTCTGATAACAACTGCACCCATTAAAGATCTCAATTTCCCTAAGGATGCCGTTATCGGAGGTGTCATAAGAGGGCAGGATGCCTTTATTGCGGTAGGTACCACGATTATTAAGCCGCACGACAGGGTAGCCGTCTTTGCACTTCCTTCAGCTTTAAGTAAACTTGAAAAGTTTTTTGCCTGAATTTGCATTGAGATTAGAATTATTATTAAGTTTGCGCGCATTTAATAATAATCAACTAATTATTCATTATGATTCAATACAAATTCAAAACTTCAGGTAAGACAAGGTTGGACCATGACCTTCTTGGTGACAAGGAAGTGCCCGTAGAGGCGCTGTTCGGTGTACAAACTCTCCGTTGCATAGAAAACTTTGACATCAGCCGTGACCTTCTCGGTGACCATCCCGAATTTATCAAGGCATTCGGTATTGTAAAGAAGGGCGCAATCCTCGCAAACCACCAACTCGGTCTGGTTTCCGATGAGGTAAAGGATGCCGTGGTTGCAGCCTGTGAGGAACTTATGGAAGGTAAACATTGCGAACATTTCCCCATTGACATGGTTCAGGGTGGAGCCGGTACTTCAGCCAATATGAACGCAAATGAGGTGATTGCCAACAGAGCTCTCCAGATTGCCGGCCATAAGCCCGGTGAGTATCAGTACATACATCCCAATGATCACGTAAATATGGCTCAGTCCACCAATGATGCCTATCCTACGGCTATGCAGTTGGGACTCTATATGATCCATAAAGATGTGATGACAGCCCTTAAAGCGCTTGCCCGTTCATTCCGTTCAAAAGAGAAAAAATTTGCAGATGTTATCAAAATGGGACGTACACAGCTGCAGGACGCAGTACCCATGACTCTTGGCCAGACATTCGGAGCATATGCTTCCGCTATGGAAAATGAGATGAAACGTCTGGATGAGGCTGCACAGGGCTTGCTCGTAATCAATATGGGTGGTACGGCTATCGGTACCGGTATTACAGCCGAACCGGGATATGCAGAGGCCTGCACAAAATTCATTAAAAAGATTTCAGGATGGAAGGTGACACTCTCAGAAGATCTCATTGAGGCCTCCAATGATACATCCGCCTTTGTAGTTTACTCTTCAGCTTTGAAAAATGTTGCCATTCGCCTTTCAAAGATTTGCAATGACCTTCGTCTGCTCTCCTCAGGGCCTCGCACAGGTTTGGGAGAAATCAATCTTCCTCCGAGGCAGCCGGGTAGCTCCATTATGCCGGGTAAAGTTAATCCCGTCATTCCCGAAGTTGTCAATCAGGTTTGCTTCAAGGTAATCGGCAACGATTTTACCATTACCATGGCTTCTGAGGCAGCACAGCTCGAACTCAATGTAATGGAGCCTGTACTTGTACAGTCTGTCGTAGAGTCTGCCACCTGGCTTATGAGAGCTTGTGATGCTCTCCGCACAAAGTGTGTTGAAGGCATTACCGCCAATAAATCGCATTGCAAGAAACTTGTAGAATACAGCATCGGTATCGTGACCGCCCTCAAACCTTATCTCGGCTATGCCAAAATTACAGAGGTTGCACAAGAGGCTCAAAAGACCGGCGGTAGCGTATATCAGCTGGTTCTCGACAAAGGTTTCCTTACAAAGGAGCAGCTTGACAAAATTATGGACCCGGCCAACATGACCAAACCGGTAAAGGTAGAGCTGTAGAGTGGTTCGGGGTACATGTTACGAGTTGCGCGGTGAAGGTGCGGGGTGCGAGTTATGTGTTGCAAAGGTTTGTGCTGTAGAAAGCGAGATGTTCTGAGTTCCGAGTAACATCGTTTAAAGCAAACTACAAGAATAGTCCGGTAAAACGCCGGACTTTTTTTATGGAGGTTATTTCTTGTCAGCATGAGGTTTCCGTAGGCTAAAGACCCCTCTTGTTTAATCATAGGAATCTTATTGCCGAAGAAAAACTGGTAGATAAAATAATCGCCGCGAACCTCACGGCCGTCGGCGAATACAAACTTTAACGATAAAATCTCAAACTCTAAAATTATTTATAAAATCTTCATGGCAATATGTGCGCAGGCTTCGGCATCAGCCAGGGCATGGTGATGGTTTTCAAGGTTGTGTCCGCAGGCAGCGGCAACCGTCTGCAACTTATGATTAGCAATGGTGTCTTCGAAATGTTTACGCGCAGCAGCACAAGTGTCGTGAAACACATAGTCCGGATAATCCATCTGATAAACCCTAAAGACTTCTTTCAGACATCCCTCATCGAAAGGAGAGTTATGTGCCACAAGTGGCAGACCCTCAATCATAGGCGCAATTTTTTTCCACACATGAGGGAATATCGGCGCATTATAGGTCTCCTCTTCGGAAAGACCATGCACTTGCTGACAGAACCATTTATGGTATTCCGGCTCCGGACGGATAAGGCTATAGAATCTCTCCACTATTTCACCACCACGAACTACCACCACTCCGACTGAGCAGACACTGCTTCGGCACTCATTGGCCGTTTCAAAATCTATTGCTGCAAAATCTTTCATCTTAATCTTTGTACCTCTTCAACATTTTCTTAATGGTATTCTTGATTTCATTGCGGTACCATTGAGGCTTCAGGACCTCGATTGAGTCTGATTTGGAAAGTAGCTCCTGCGTGAAGTCGTAAGTGGGCACTATGTGATATCTGAATATAGTATAATCCGAGGTCTCCTCAATTGGAGTCTGCGACTCATGAAGCTTGAGGGAGTTGAAGTAATGGACCTGTGGTTTATCGACCTTGATTTCGACCTCTTCGGCATACTTGCTGTCCTCAATGCAGGCACCGTAAAGGTCCTTGAAATAGCCTTTCGCCGTGAATTTCTTTGGAATCTTATAGGAGCGGCCGGTACGGTAGAGTTCCTTGATACGGTCGAGACCATAGATTCTCGGCTTGTCGCTTGCGGCAGTCTTGGCCACCATATACCAGCGCTGCTTGAATTGTCGCAGACAGTATGGTTCTGCTTCAAAAGTAGTGGAATAATCCTTGGTGAATCCCTGATGTGTTATTTCAATCGCTTTTCTGTCGCGGATTGCCTCTATGATTGCAGAGAGATACTTTTCGCTCGAAGGAACATCCTCGAAGATAATGCTGTCCCGCATATTGTGGCTTTCGTTCAGCAGGTTGTTGAGCGAGAGCGACTGCATGAGCCATTTTCTGATTTCATCACCTTTTATATCATCGCTATTTGCAATATAATACCCAAGGCTCCTGTCGCACTTGATTTCGATGCCGAAAGTGTCGAAGATGGAACTAATGTGGTTGT
>JAAYDZ010000004.1 GCA_012728975.1 Bacteroidales bacterium | reverse complement strand
ACCTCTTCCCATCCCGAACAGAGAAGTTAAGCTCACCAACGCCGATGGTACTGCTACACCAAGTGGGAGAGTAGGTAGCCGCCAACTTTAAGAAAGCCCCGACAGCATCAGCTGCCGGGGCTTTTGTTTGTTTGCCAATATTACAATTTTACGTGAATTCCTTTACAATATTACAATAAAACCGCCAATAAGGTGTCAGTTGACAATAACGCGATTCATCGTTACGGAGAGTAACCTGTCGGGGATGTGATCAATTTCAAGTTTTGTGTGCCTTTTCCAGTTCATCTCAAATGAATTGAAAATCCCTTTTGTGAACTTAAGCTTATAAAGCTCTTTGTAACTATCTTCTTCCATGAGAATGAGTTGGTTCTCTCCGCTTACCCTTACAATCAGATTTTCTTCGTCAATGCAGTTTATGAATGAAATACCTGTGTAAACAGTGCATTTTGTACAATCTTCAGAAAAAATTAAAGTTTTGATAAGAAAGTCATTGTCTTCAGAATATATTTTATAGTGTATCGAACCTCTCCAGTGGTCATAAAGCGCATATTCCGTCTTGATGTCTTCAAGAAGCCCGATATCTTCAATAGCATTACAGGATGCCAGTATGATTGATAATACCACTAGAGAAAGCAATTTTTTCATAATTACTAATGCTTATTATACATACTATATATACGCAGTAATTCATTAAATACTGCCGTGGCTTTTATCTTATTGAGTGGGATTATTAGCACCCAAGGCCGAGAGAGATGTTGCATGGGATGATAGATAGCAATCTCATATACTATCTGAAGCAGCATTGAACTAGAATAGCTCTTTTTCTTTGATGTCTTTTACACGAAGCTGGATATTAGCTATACCTCGATAGTAATTTTCGGCAATGGAATAGCAAATATCTACGGGGTTACCGCCCTGTATGTGTTCGAAGTTTTCAGAAAGGTTAAAGGCGATAGCCGAGATGTATCTGTATGGTTCATCCTCCTGAATTAGTTCGAGTTTGAGATGTTTCATACCGGATTCAGCAGAGCCCACTCTTCGCCCGTTACCATTGTCGTAGACATCTTCAGTGATAAAAACAGGAGAGAGGTTGCCCGGACCAAAAGGCTGGAACTGCTTAAGTACTCTGAAGAACTTGGGTGTAATCTGTTTGAAGTCCAGGTATGAGTCAATATTAATGATCGGAGTCAGAATTACATCATCGATTTTAGAGGCCACAAATGTCTCGAAACGCTCAGTGAATTTCTGAAGATTATCTTCTTTAAGAGTTAACCCTGCAGCATACATATGTCCTCCGAAGTTCTCCAGAAGATCGGAACAGGATTCAATTGCTTCGTATAGGTCAAAGCCCTGGATGGAGCGTGCAGAACCTGTGATTAATCCATTCGACTGGGTAAGCACGATGGTTGGACGATAGTAGGCTTCCACCAGGCGGGATGCTACAATACCGACTACTCCCTTATGCCAGGAGGGGTTGTATACTACTGTGGATTTCTTGTTTTCGAAGCCTGGAATGTTCTTTACCATTTTTAGCGCTTCTTCAGTGATCTCTCGGTCCACCTTCTTGCGATCGTTGTTGTGAGCATTAATGGCTGCTCCAATCTCTTTTGACTCGTCCTCATCTCTGGAAGTGAGCATGTCTACCGCAGTTTTGCCCGATTCCATCCTTCCTGCCGCATTGAGACGGGGACCTATTTTGAAGACTATTTCGTCAATGGATATACGGTGTTTTTCGAGTCCCGAAAGCTTGATGATCGTCTGCAGACCCTCGCGAGGATTTTCATTGAGTTGCTTGAGCCCGTAGTAAGCTAACACGCGATTTTCTCCGGTGACGGAGACCAGATCTGAAGCGATGCTGACTACCAGGAGGTCGAGCAACGAGACAATGTTTTCAAAGGGGATATCATATTGTTGGGCGTAGCCTTGAACCAGTTTGAAGCCTACTCCGCAACCAGAGAGATCATCGAAAGGATAGTTGCAGTCTTGTCGCTTGGGATCTAGTACGGCCACAGCATCAGGGAGTGTGTCGTCCGGTAAGTGATGGTCACAGATAATCATATCTATGCCCAGACTTTTAGCGTAGTTCACCTTTTCAATCGCTTTGATGCCACAGTCCAGTGCTATAATAAGGGTGCAGTTGTGATCACGTGCTGTGTCAATACCTTTATATGAAATGCCGTAGCCTTCATCATATCTATCGGGAATATAATATTCCACACGGTTAGTAAGGTTTTTTATGAAGGAATAAACAAGAGCAACTGCTGTAGTACCATCCACATCATAGTCTCCGTAGATGAGGATGGTTTCTCTTTTAACAATTGCCTTGCGAAGACGCTCGACAGCCTTATCCATATCCTTCATTAAGAAGGGATCGTGGAGTTTTGAAAGATCGGGCCGAAAAAATTCCCTGGCTTTAGTAAAGGTGTCAATACCTCTTTGGACCAGAAGATTGGCTAATACAGAATCAATACCCAACTCCTGTGTGAGCTGGCGTACACGCGCCGGGTTACCCGGCTCTCTCACTATCCATTTTTTTTCAATACTCATATTGATTTCTGCAATTTTACAAAGATAAACAATTTTTATGCCTTTATCCATAAATATTCTTATTTTTGTAGGATATAACATTAAGGAATATTTAACAGACAGATTTACGATATGGAATTAACAGATCTTAATGAACAGGAATTGAATCGCCGTGCTGCTTTGCAAGAATTGAAGGATTTGGGAATAGACCCGTATCCCGCAGAGAAATTCCCCGTTAATGCTAATTCTAAAGAGATTAAGGAAGGTTATGATGCAGAAAAGGGCAATTTCAATGATATATCTATCGCAGGAAGGATAATGAGTCGCCGCATTATGGGTGCTGCTTCATTTGTGGAACTCCAGGACGAGTATGGTAAGATTCAGGTTTATATAAAACGTGATGAAATCTGCGAAGGTGAGGATAAGACTTTTTACAATACGGTTTTCAAAAAACTTTTGGATATCGGTGACATTATTGGCATCAAAGGTTTTGCATTCATTACAAAGACAGGACAACTCTCAGTTCATGCGAAATCTCTTAAAGTGCTCAGCAAGTCCCTACGTGTGCTTCCAATAGTAAAAGAGAAAGAGGGGGAATTGTATGATGCATTCTCTGACCCTGAGCTCCGTTATCGTATGAGATATGTTGACCTTATCGTAAATCCTCATGTGAGAGATACATTTGTTAAAAGGACTAAAATAGTCTCCACCATGAGGGAATATTTTAACGAGCACGGATACCTGGAGGTCGAAACACCCATCCTTCAGCCAATTCCCGGCGGTGCTGCTGCAAGACCCTTCGTTACTCACCACAATGCCCTGGATATTCCACTCTACCTCAGAATAGCCAACGAACTTTACCTCAAGCGTCTGATTGTGGGCGGTTTTACCGGTGTCTATGAGTTTGCAAAGAATTTCCGCAACGAAGGCATGGATCGAACGCACAATCCTGAGTTCACTTGTATGGAAATTTATGTTGCATACCAAGATTATATATGGATGATGGAGTTTGTTGAGCAGTTGGTTGAAAGGATAGCTATTGCACTCAACGGTAAGACCAAATTCGATGTCTGGGGCAATGAGATCGAGTTTAAGAAACCCTATAGACGACTTCCGATGATTGCTGCTATTAAGGAGTATGCCGGTGTAGATATTACAGGCATGGATGAGGCACAGCTCCGTAAGACCTGTGATGATCTTAATATCCCAACGTCACCCTCAATGGGTGTTGGCAAACTGATTGACGCTATCTTTAGTGAATATTGCGAAAAGCATCTGATACAGCCCACCTTTATCATAGATTATCCCGTTGCAATGTCTCCTCTTACCAAGCGTCACAGAGAGGATCCTGCACTAACTGAGAGATTCGAACTTTTTGTAAATGGTAAGGAGGTGGCTAATGCCTATAGTGAACTCAATGACCCTATTGATCAGCTTGACAGGTTCCATGATCAAATCAAACTTCAGGAGAAGGGTGACGATGAAGCTATGTTCATTGATTTGGACTTTGTTCGTGCTTTAGAATATGGCATGCCACCTACATCGGGTCTCGGTATGGGCATTGACCGCCTCGCTATGCTTATGACTAATTCCACCTCCATTCAGGAGGTAATTTTCTTCCCTCAGATGAGGCCGGAGGCAAGTCATAAGAAAACTGAATAACTGATGGCGGCAGAGAAGATAACCTCCGCACGTAATCCTCGTATAAAAGAGCTCATTCTGCTCCAGAGTAAATCTAGAGAGCGCAAAGAAAGAGCTCTTTTCGTGGTTGAAGGAGCGCGAGAACTCAGCAGGGCCGTCAAAGCAGGCTTTACACCTCAATCCATCTTCTATTGTCCCACATATATGGAGAGGGCTGACTTGCCAAAGGTTTTGGATGAAGTAGAGGTGCTTGAAGTATCTGAGGATCTTTATGACAAAATAGCTTATCGCGGTGGCACTGAGGGAGTAATTGCCTTGATGCGGATGGAGTCGCTTATGCTGGAGAAAATTACTCTCAGTGATAATCCACTGGTAATAGTGGTGGAGTCACTTGAAAAACCAGGCAATCTTGGAGCAATACTTAGGAGTGCGGATGCATGCGGTGCTGATTGTGTGCTGGTTTGTGATCCTTTGGCTGATGTGTTTAATCCAAATGTGATAAGAGCAAGTACCGGTGCCTGCTTTACCGTAAAATGTGCATGCTGCACATCAGAAGAGGCATTTCAGTGGCTCAAAATGCATAATATCTCCATTATAACCACACAATTACAGGACTCATCACTTTATCATGATACCGATATGAGAGGAGCTGTTGCGATTGTATTTGGTAGGGAAGATAGAGGTCTTTCAGATTTCTGGAAGGAACGCTCAAATGCAAAAATCCGCATACCGATGGCTGGAATTTGCGATTCTCTCAATGTCTCAGTCTCTGTAGCCGTTATCTGTTTTGAGGCTCTGAGGCAGAGAAAGAGAATCACTTAACCATTAAAACCAACACAAATGAAAACACCAATTATTACCGCCGCACACGCAGCGGCAGGGCAGTGGGTTGTCTATACACTACTGCTAATTTTCGTTGTAACAACAATCATTCTTACAGTTGTTCTTTTCCGAGTAAAGCGCAAGGAGGTGCGATTAAGGGAGAAGATATCACAGCAGCTTAGGGACAAAGGAGCTGACGATGCAAAACTTGCGAAAGCTCTAAACAAAGTGATGCAGATGGTCATAGGCATTATGGACTGCATCTCCCTGAGTCCGGAAAATGCTACTTTGCTCCATTCTAAAGTCAGGTCTTATTTTCTGACGACAGTCAGAGATAAGAGTAACATTTTTTATGACATGGACTATTTGGCCGATAAATGCCATTGTGGTCTTATTAGCCGGCTGAGGGAGGAGTATCCTTCACTGACAAAGGATGATGTAATGCTATGCAGTCTTATTTCAATGGGATTCCCCACACATGCCATAGCCACAATATTCCGCCTTACAAACGAGATGAGCATCTACAACAAGAGAGAGCGCCTCAGAACACGCCTTGAAATGGAAGAAGGGCTTAATCTGATGGACTATCTGGAGGATAAGGTGACAGAGCTCCGTAGTCAAAAAGCTCTTTTGTATTCAAATATTTTTTCCAGTCTCGGCAAAAAGGACTATATTTAGAAAAAATTTTGAGATATGGCACTGAATAAAGTTTTACTTATCGGCAACGTAGGAAGAGATCCTGAAATCAGGCATCTTGAAGGTGGTGCATCTGTTGCTTCATTTTCCCTGGCTACCACGGAAAGATATAAAGACCGTAACGGGGAGACCAGAGAAATTACTGAGTGGCACAACATAGTCGCCTGGCGACAGTTGGCTGATTTGGCCAGCAGGTTTATCAAAAAAGGCAGCCAGATCTATGTGGAGGGACGTATCAGAAGTCGTTCATGGGATGATGCCAACGGACAGAAACGTTATATCACGGAGATTTTGGCCGATTCCATTCAGCTTCTTGGTAGGAGAGATGATACATTGCCCAGAGATGGCGCATGGGATGAGTCCGTAAATGCTCCAAAACAGACTGATTCAAGCAGTGCTGCAAAGCCGGTATCGAAGTCTGCTGCGCAGCCCGACAAATTTGTTTCTTCGGATGATCTTCTTTCTGATGGTCCTGATGATCTACCCTTCTAAACTATTTGGAATGTAACAAAAAATGCGACCTTTTCAGGTCGCATTTTTTGTCTGTTTGCTCTACTTAACTTCATTTCTTTTCAAAGAAGTCTTTAGCTTGGTCAGTAGGTAACAGCTCTTCCTGGAAAGCGTATGCTCCGGTACGCTCAGATTTGACCATACGGATACACTTTACATAGTTTTTAGTTTGTGGACGGCTACTACCAAATGTAGCCACTGCTTTCTTTGCCATTTATATAAAGATAAGTGTGTTATTTGATTTCACGATGAAGAGTCACTTTTTTGAGATAGGGATTGTATTT
>JAAYDZ010000051.1 GCA_012728975.1 Bacteroidales bacterium | reverse complement strand
TGGGCATTTACGCGGGGTTCATCCTTGTTGACAACCATATAGACCTTGAGTCCGTTGTCAAGTGTGTAGATTCGTGCCTCGAGTGGGTCACCGGGCACTGACTCATAAGAATATTTGTTGCAGGATGTAACAACAAATAGGGTTGCCAGAAGCAGATAGATGATTCTCTTCATTGTTGTATAAGATTATGTTAGTTTGGTTCGATTTATGCAAATAATAAACAAAAATAGCAAACTATATTTATTATCTTTGCCAAAAATTAAAAAAAATGAAGAAACTGCTGGTCATAATAAGCGTAATTTTGTGTCAATTTTCTGTATATCAGATGATTGCCCAGGGGTCTCAAATGATGCTCGATGAAAGCAAGGTTCTTACTTTCGATAAGAAAATACATGATTTTGGAGATATTATCATTTCGGATGGAGCGGTGAAATGTACCTTCACCTTCACAAATATCAGCGATTCTCCGATTGTGGTTCACAATATAATTTCATCTTGCGGATGCACCACACCCCAATGGACCCGCTCGCCGATACAACCGGGCGAAAAGGGCAAAGTGGAGGTAGTTTTCAAAAATGATCAGGGACCTTATCCCTTTGACAAGACCCTCACACTTTATGTGTCCGGTGTTAACCGTCCGGTAATCCTAAGAGTCCGTGGTGTGGCTCATGAGAAAGAAAAAAATGTGGACGAGCTTTTCTACGGAAAAATTGGGCAGATGGGCATCAACAAGAGTGTGGTCTCCCTACGCAACATAGAGCAGGGCATACTAAAGCAGGACGATATAGATGTCGCAAACCTTTCCAAATCTCCCCTCAAGGTTGAAACCATAGAGGTTACCCGCGGACTTTTGCTCACTGTATATCCTAACCCCATACCGCCTAAAAGCATGGCCAAACTCACCTACACTGTTGATCCCACACTTCTACCGCAACAGGAGTGGGGTAAACAAACCTTTACCGGCAGATTCGTGCTTAACGGGAAAAAACAGCAGGAAAAGTTCTCCGTGAGTGCAGTGATTATAGATAACTTCCGAAACCTGAATGCTAAACAGGTTAAAGATGCTCCCATACCTATAATAGAGAGGTCTTATTACGATTTTGGCACTGCTGTAAAGGGCACAGTGATCGAAGTGTCCTACAAGATCAAAAATAAAGGTAAGAGTGAACTTTTGATATACAAGGTTGAGAGTGAAAAGAGTGGTTTAAGTCAGGTCGGACATACACCTTTCCGCATTAAAGCGGGCGGAAGTGCCACTTTGAAACTCAAATTTGACACAAGAGAGCACTCCGGAGAAATGATTAATATCCTCACTTTGATTACCAATTCTCCTTCCAAACCGATGATAAACCTTTTCATTACAGGTACCATCAAATAGCCTACAATAGCTCTGTTAACCGAAAACGATATGAAAAATAAACCTCAAGGAGATTTTTTCGCAGATTATAATAACGAAGATAGTGCACTTGTCATAAATAAGGGGGTGGAGCAGCCACCCATAATCAACCCTTATGTCAAGTCATTTTACAGGAAGAAACCATCTCTGTTCTCTGTAGATCAGTACATGGAAGGCATTGAGGCCGGAGACACTACGATTCTTAGCCAGGCGATCACTCTAATTGAGAGTTCGCTGGCAGAGCATCGTGAGGTGGCCCGAAAAATTATTGAGCGCTGCCAGATTATCTCAGCTAAACAGCAGACGATGAGAATCGGTATTACGGGAGTGCCTGGAGCCGGCAAAAGCACCTTTATCGAAGCTTTCGGATCTTTTCTTACTTCGAAGGGGTACAAACTTGCCGTACTGGCAATCGACCCAAGTTCAGAGCGCAGCAAGGGGAGCATCCTCGGAGACAAGACCAGGATGGAGACTCTTTGCAACGATCCTAACGCCTTTATCCGTCCCAGCCCAAGCGCAGGCTCACTTGGAGGAGTGGCACGAAAAACTCGTGAAACTATTTTACTTTGTGAGGCAGCGGGTTTCGATGTGATATTTATCGAAACGGTGGGGGTGGGGCAGAGCGAAACCGCAGTCCACTCCATGAGTGATTTCTTCTTACTTCTGATGCTCTCCGGGGCCGGAGATGAACTCCAGGGCATTAAACGAGGAATCATGGAAATGGCCGACCTTATAGCTATCACGAAGGCAGATGGTACCAACATTAACAAGGCCAATATGGCGCGTGCCCTCTATACAAATGCACTTCACCTGTTTCCTCCTACAGAGTCCGGATGGGTACCTACTGCTGTCACCTCTTCTGCTGTAACCAAAGAGGGACTCCCCGAGATTCTACAGAAGATTGAGGAGTACTTTGCACTTGTAAAGGGCAATGGGTACTACTTCAAGAAGCGTAGGGAACAGTCTCGATTCTGGATGTACGAAAGCATTAACGAATCACTCAAGAACATGTTTTATGAAAACCCTGTGATTGAGAAACTCCTGCCGGAATATGAGGATTCTGTTCTTGAGGGTGAGCTTGAGTCCTTCACAGCAGCATCAGAGCTCATAGAGAAGTATCAGCGTGCTAAATAGTGACATAAAGTGATGAATTGGGCTCTGCTTGTAGATGTATTGAAAAACGGACTGCTCATCACCGGGCTGGTTACCGTAATGATGTTGATGATAGAGTTCATCAATGTTTCGTCACACGGTAAATGGTTTGAGCGTTTGAAAGGAGCCCCAAACAAGCAGGTGTTTCTCGGCGCCCTCTTGGGACTTATACCCGGATGTGTCGGGGGATTTGCGGCGGTATCACTCTATACTCACCGTTTGATAGGTTTCGGTGCTTTGGTTGCAATGATGATTGCATCATCGGGAGACGAAGCCTTCGTAATGTTGGCTCTAATTCCAAAGGATGCGCTCATACTTTTCAGCGTCCTTTTTGTAATTGCCATCCTGTCGGGGCTTCTGATAAATTTTTTAGCCCGCATCAGGAAAGGCGAGAAAAGGCTCAAAACTGCCTGTGAAGAGAATTTTGAGGTGCATCTGGAGGATGAAGGTCACTCTTTTGAAAAACCGCATTTTAGTGTGGCTAATATTAAGCATTTCACATGGCATAAAATAGTGCTTTTGCTGGGTCTCGCTGTCTTTATTGTGGCTTTGGCATTGGGTGTTCTCGGGCACGATCATCATGGGGCGACCCAAATTGTCAATGAAAACACCTCTTTGGAATATGCTCATGAGCATTCCCACGGGATTTCATTACTTGATGAGTACTGGATCAACCTGCTTTTCGCTATACTCAGTTTAGGTGTGTTTGTAGTCATTGCGGTATCGGGCGATCATTTTATCAAGGAGCATTTGTGGGATCATGTAATACGCAAGCATTTTTTGTCCATATTACTTTGGACAACCGGTGCGCTGCTTTTGGTACAGCTGGGTCTTCATTATTTGGACATAGAGTCCTGGACGAGCGACAATATTCCACTAATGATCCTTTTAGCGGTTCTTGTTGGCCTTATTCCTGAATCGGGACCCCACCTTATTTTTGTAGCTCTCTATGCCAGCGGTCTGGTGCCTTTCTCGGTTCTACTCGCAAGTTCCATTTCGCAGGATGGCCACTCTTCGCTTCCTCTTCTTGCTGAGACCAAAAAGGGCTTTTTAAAAGCGAAATTGGTTAATATGCTCATAGGACTTATAGTCGGGTTCGGAGCATATCTTTTGAATGTTTAAAAATACAATACAAAATGGCAATCATACAAGAATTGAACGGTATCACCCCGAAAATTGGTGAGAGATGTTTTATAGCTGAAAATGCAGTAATAGTGGGAGATGTAGTTATCGGTGATGACTGCAGCATCTGGTATGGAGCAGTACTCCGCGGAGATGTCAACTCCATAATAGTAGGAGATAGAGTGAATATCCAGGATGGTGCAGTACTTCACACAACTTATAAGGAATCAATCGTAGAAATTGGCAACGATGTATCTGTAGGACACAATGCCGTCGTTCATGGGGCGAAGGTGGGTAATGATGTCCTTATTGGCATGGGAGCTATCCTTATGGATAATGCCATTATTCCTGATGGTACTATTATCGCTGCTGGAGCAGTAGTACTAACCAATGCAATTCTGAAACCAGGTGTCTATGCCGGTATCCCTGCAAAGCGTATAAAAGAGGGGTCTGACGCTATACGTGCCGCAGCGCACGAAAACGCGCAGGGCTATATGGAGTATAAAGAATGGTTTAAATAGTGGTGCTAGTTACGGGGTGCGAAGTGGAGTTCTGAGTTTCGAGTCCTGAGTTCTGATTTCTGAGTTCCGGGTATGTAGTTCTAAGCTTGTGTGTGGTGTAGCGGGGTAGTACGTAGATGGTTGTACTAATTGGCCTTTTTGAGAGTAACGGTAAGAGGGTTCTCTCTAATCATACGCTCATAGTCAGTGTGAATTGACCAGTTCATCGTCATAGTTTCGACTTTACCTTCACCGTCCCTGTTGCATATACAGGTATAGAGCGTTTTCCCGCTCTCTGTATGTGTCAGAAGAATGGTATCATCGTCCTCCCTTTTGACATTGAGCAATTCGGTGTCAATTACACTAATACTATAGATTCCTGTCATAACTCTGCATTGAGTACCGGCTTCTGTAAATGTCAACAGTTTCGTCAATCCTGTAGTCTCGTCATTAATGAGGGTGACCGTAGTGGATCCCATCCAATTTTCTCCGCCAATGATCTCTATTATAGTATGAGTATCATCAAACCAGTCGCAGGAAGTCAGACCTGTAGCGGAGAGGGATAAGATTATTGCAAAAATAAAGAGGGATATGCGTTTCATAACAATTATTCTGAAGTTATCATTATATAGATGCAGAAAATGGTGATTTCGCTGCATAAATACTAGAAAAATATGTGTCAGATATGTAAAATATTGCGTAGAATCCACCAGCTTAAGACCAGTAGTATTAAGGAGAATATAAAAACTTTTGAGCTGAAAAGAGCGTATATCTTTGTGTGAGTACTTTGACGTCGTTCAAGGATCAACAGCAACGCTACAAGGGGTAGTGAGCATACAAGGAAAGCATTGTGACGAAATGCACCTGAGATGTTCAAATGGAGAAGATCGTGGATTGCCCTTTGTGATCCGCATCCCGGACAGGAATATCCCGTAATTGAGTAAAAAAGGCATTTTGGAAAAATGTTGCTCTCCGGATCCATAGCAAAAAGCAACACTGCGCCGCCAAGGCACAATACGATTATCATAATCTTCTTAAACATTCTTTAAATTGTTGCAATTGCAGCAAAATTCTTCTGCGAGAATCACAATCATGGTAGACTTAAAACCCTTTTAAAACAGAGTGAGTTCACGTGGAGCCTCATCTACAACAACCGGTTCTGGTGTGGATGGTGTCTTTTTGGGGGTTTTCAGTGCGTCGCTATTGTTTTTTTCGTTACCGTCCCAACCGCTGCTTACGTTATCCTCCTGACCCTGATTGTCATCGTTAATGTCGGCATCTTCCTTCTCTTTACTTTCCTGAGCGTCGGATTTGTCTAAAGGCTCAATAAAACGAACCTGAAGCACATTATAAGGGGATACTTTTTTGCCTTTGGCCTTGTAGCTTTTCTTTCCGATAAATTCTTCAACATCCACCAGTTCAGGTTTACGATTGGCATTTTTGCCTGTAAAGGAAATTTCCATCTGGGGCCAAAGCTCTTCGCTGATTTCCAACAGATGGGATCCTTTAGTTTCTGAAATGAAGTAAGCGGGGACATTGGCGTTTAACTCAAAACTGAAACGTTTGATATAAGGACATTCGGTTGCATTATCGTAGTAGAGGACCGAGTAGGTCTTCTCCTCGTCAAACTTACAGATAGTCAAAATATCGCCCTGGTAGCGATTGCTCAGGTCGTAAGAGGTCGTATAGAATGTACCGTCCTTACATATTACCAAAATGCTCTCATCCTGGAAAAACTCTCCAAGGAAAAGACCCCGTTCGGCATCATTGAGGCGTTGTATATCGGTATCAAACCAGATTTCCTTGCCACCAAGGGTCGAAACACCCTTGGATTTGATAGTAATGCGGTGGATTGTGTTGTTTTTGGTTACGATATTGCCTCTGGAGCCTCGTCCTTTAATGGCAAGTTGCGAGAAGTCATAGTCTTCAGAGATTTTTTTGAGTTTGGGTCTAGGACGATAATAGATTCTGACAGTTTCCGCTTCACCGTTGGGATTGGCGGTAAACCAGACCACATTTGATCCCTCTTTGCCCTGTGTGAGGTCGTATTCTTTGTCGCGGGTAATACTGGTAACAGAGAATCTTTTTGCATAATAAGTGCCCCGCTTACCGTCACGGTAGATCGCATTGTATATCGTCCTCTCATCCTTGCGGTTAAATACTGCGGCGTGTATTATGTCCTTGCCTACAAATGCTTTATCACTTACTTTAGTGACCAAATAAGTGCCGTTCTTGAGGAATACTATGATCTCAGCGATGTCAGAGCAGTCACAGATATATTCGGAATCCTCCACCTTTTTTTGGTCGATACCTATAAATCCCTCCGCTTTATTGGCGTAGAGTTTAGCATTGGCGACCACTACTTTTTCAGCCTGTATCGTCTCAAAGGTGATAAGGTCGGTGCGGCGTGGGTAATCTTTGCCGTATTTCTTTTTGAGTTGCCTGAAGTACATAACTGTGTACTCGGTGAGGTGTGCCAAATGGTTCTTGACCTCCTCTATATTATTTTCGATACCAAGAATTTTCTCGTCTGCAGCCTTTATGTCAAAGCGAGAGATTTTTCTAACTGGTTTCTCTACAAGCTTGTCAATATCTGTACTGGTTATTTCTCTTCGGAGAAGGTGCTGGTAAACTTTCATTCCTGCCTCTACATCAGCGAGCTGCTGTTCCCAGGAGGTAGCATCGTTCTCCAGGATTCTGAACACCTTTTTTTCAAAGAATATTTTTTCCAGCGAAGAGAAATGCCAGTCGTTTTCGAGCTCGTCGAGTTGAATTTCCAGCTCTTTTTGGAAGAGGTCGCGGGTGTGCATGGCGTTATACCGAAGGATCTCGTCTACTCCCATAAAGTGAGGTTTGCGGTCGTGGATGACACAGGCGTTAGGGGAAACGGAGACCTCACAGTTGGTGAATGCATAGAGAGCATCTATGGTCTTGTCGGGAGAAATGTCATTCTGTAACTGGATATTGATGTCCACGTTGTCAGCTGACATATCGTCCACCTTACGGATCTTGATTTTGCCTCTTTCATTAGCTTTGATGATGGAGTCTATCAGGGAGTCAGTGGTTTGTCCAAAGGGCAGTTCGGTAATGGAGAGAGTTCTCTTGTCTACCTTTACTATTTTTGCGCGAATCTTGATTCTGCCGCCCCTCAATCCCCTGTTGTATTTTGAGCAATCGGCCAAACCTCCGGTCTGGAAATCGGGGAATATCTCAAAATCCTCACCTTTAAGTGCACTAATGCAGGCATCTATCAATTCATTGAAGTTGTGTGGTAGGATTTTTACTGCAAGTCCCACGGCAATACCCTCTGTGCCTTGTGCCAGCAGTAGTGGAAATTTCATAGGGAGGGCGACAGGCTCCTCGCTGGTGCCGTCATATGAGGGCACATATTCGGTAATTTTAGGGTTGAATGCCACTTCGAGGGCGAATTTGCTCAGTCTTGCCTCGATATATCTCATTGCGGCCGCTGGGTCTCCAGTAAAAATGTTGCCCCAGTTGCCCTGAGTAGAGATCAAATAATTCTTTTGGCCAAGCTGTACCAGTGCGTCCTTTATGGAAGCATCTCCGTGAGGGTGGAGTTTCATTGTGTCGCCCACGATTCCCGCTACCTTATGGAAGCGACCGTCATCACTCTTCTTCATAGCATGGAGAATGCGACGCTGTACAGGCTTGAGTCCGTCATCAATATGGGGAACGGCTCTATCAAGGATTACGTATGAAGCATAATCCAAAAACCAGTCACGGTACATTCCGGATAATTTGTACTTGCTTTCTCCTCCGCCCATAACTTTATCATACCTGTGGTCTTCCACAGTATCATCATCTTCGTCTACAATTATGTCCTCCTGATCGGATTCCTCTTCTGAGTAATTTTCTTCAGTCAGTAAATCATCTTCTTCTACAAATTCGTCTCTTTTTTTTGCCATATAACGGTATCTCAATTATTGTATCAGTCGTAAATATATCCAAAATCGCGCAGTTTTCCTCTGTTTTCCCTCCAGTCGGGCTCCACTTTGACAAAGAGTTTTAGGAAAACTTTTTTCTCAAAAAAGTCCTCCATGTCTATACGGGCTTGAGTGCCTGTCTTCTTGAGAGCCGCCCCTTTGTTGCCAATTATGATGCCTTTCTGAGAGTTACGCATAACATTGATTACGGCGCTAATATCGTATCTCTCTTTTTCCTCCTTGAATTCCTCTATTACCACTTCTGTGCAGTAGGGGATTTCCTGGGAATAGTTTAGTAATATTTTCTCTCTTATTATTTCCGAAGCAAAAAACCTCAAACTCTTGTCGGTAAATGTGTCCTTGTCGTACCAGGGAGGACTTACCGGAAGATTTGCTAAAATTGTGTCAAACAATTTTAGCAGGTTAAACTTTTCAGTAGCAGATACGGGCATGATTTCAGCCTTTGGAAGAAGCTCTTTCCATTGAGCCATCGTCTCCACAACCTTCTCCTGGGTGCTTAGGTCTATTTTGTTGAGGACGAGAATTACAGGACAGTCCACTTGGTTGAGTTTGTCAATGTATGCGATATTCTTATCCCTCTTTTCTACAACATCGGTGACATAAATGATAATGTCGGCATCACCTATGGCAGTATCCACAAAGTCCATCATACTCTCCTGGAGTTTGTAGTGAGGCTTGAGAATGCCGGGAGTGTCGGAATAGACGATTTGCCAATTTTCTCCATTTACAATTCCCATTATGCGATGGCGGGTGGTCTGTGCCTTGGCCGTCACGATGGAAAGTTTCTCCCCAACTAGGGCATTCATAAGCGTGGACTTGCCTACATTGGGGTTGCCTATGATGTTTACAAATCCGGATTTATGCTTCTGTTGTGTCATTTTAAATGTGTAGTTCTTTGTTGCTAATGGCTAACGGCCAATATCTATCAATTAAAGTTGCCCATTTTCAGGAATGTAATTTCCTCCTCCGTTAAAAATCTCCATGCTCCTCGGCGGAGTTTCTTTTTGGTAAGGCCGGCGAAATAGACTCTGTCAAGTTTGGTTACTTTGTATCCGAGGTGTTCGAACATCCTGCGTACAACACGATTGCGGCCCGAATGTATCTCTATGCCCACCTGTGCCATATCATCATCTACATAAGATAGCGCATCCGCGTGTATTTCTCCATCCTCAAGTGTAATTCCATTAACCAATGCATCGAAATCGGTTTTTTTGAGATATTTGTCAAGAAATACGTGGTATATCTTTTTTACATTTTGTGAAGGGTGGGTGAGGCGTGCCGCCAAATCACCATCATTGGTAAATAGCAATACGCCGGTAGTAGCTTTGTCGAGACGTCCCACGGGCACTACGCGCTCTTTACACTTTTCAGTGGAGATGAGGTCTATAACGCATTTTTTTGCATGCGGGTCGCCCATAGTGGTGACATAATCTTTGGGCTTGTTCATCAGGAGATAGACCTTCTTTTCTCCTTTGAGACGTTGGCCGTTAAAACGGACATCATCATCGGGCTTAACTTTGGTGCCCAGTTCAGTGACAATTATACCGTTAACTGTTACAAGGCCGGTTTTGATATACTCATCGGCTTCCCTTCTAGAGCAGATGCCGGAATTTGCTATGAATTTGTTGAGGCGTACAGTTTCGTTCTGCTCAGATCTTTCTGATCTTTTAGGTCTGTCAAGCTTTTCTGGTTTGTCATAACGGTCCCGCTTGTTATGCCTTTCGCCCCTTTCATGCTTGTAGTACCTTTCACTTTTCTCACGCTTTTCGTGTTTGTCGTATCGGTCATGTGTCTCATACCTCTCATACCTTTCAGTGCTGTTATTTTTGTTATACCTATGTTTCGCACCTCCGGCACCTCCTTCCTTTACTGCAGGTCTGCTCTTTTTGAGAGGTTTATCACCTTCTTTATGATGGTGTTTTTCGTTATCGTATTTTTTCTGACAGCCTGTGGGATGCGCACCAACGCGTTTCTCTTTTTTAGCAAAATCGCCTTTACGTGCCGGTTTACCACTATATGACTTGTTGCTGCCGTCTGTGCGGCTTTTCTCTGTTTTTCTATTTTCCATTTTAAATGCAATTTTGCGCGGCAAAGTTAATTCAATCTAAATTATTTTCCTATTTTTGGAACATAATTGAAAGGGAAAAAGCTTGAGGATGAAAGGATTTTTCAATATGGCAATCGACTCTCTTTTGGACAATAGATTGCGCTCCACACTTACCATACTGATTATTGCGACAGGCATCACTTCTTTGGTTTCCATTCAGACTGCCATTGAAGGTCTATCGCGCTCTGTAGAAAAGAGTTTCGGCCGTATGGGTGCTCACTGCTTTATTATTACCTCTCTTGAAGAGAAGGGTGAGAGAGTTGCTCGCGGTATCTCCTGGGCTGATGCAGAGCAATTTGTACTAAGATATGATTCACAAGCGGTGATAAGCATCAGTTCCTCGTTGGTGATGCAGCAGGTTTCTGCCGAAGGGATCAGCAGCGATCCTACAATCACAGTTACGGCTACAGACGAGCATCATCTCCGTCTCGGACTTGCCTCACTGGCAGTCGGACGCAACTTTAGCAGTCGTGAGATTGAAGGGTCAAGCGACATCTGCATAATAGGGGATAATATAGCACGACGACTTTTCGGCGGTCGTGATCCTCTAGGTGAGACCCTAAGAGTGGGCGCTGTGGATTATTTCGTAGTCGGTGTGATGGAGAGAGAAGGATCGCTATTCGGTATTGGCACGGACAATACAGTATTGGTGCCATTGGGTGTGGCACGTACTCGCTTTCTTGCTCCCGATGCACATTATTCACTAAATGTAATGCCGGTAGGAGAGAATGAGTCCCTATTCGAACAGGCATGGGAGAGGGCTGTAGTGGTTATGAAACTTATCAGGGGAGTGCGTCCTCAGGATGAGGCAAATTTTGCAATCAGCCGTAGTGATTCGGTGATAAGGGAGTTAGATACCCTTAAGGGGAAACTCTCCATAGCGGCTTTGGTCGTAGGATTGATTACTTTGCTTGGGGCCTCGGTAGGGCTAATGAATATATTACTGATCTCCGTCAAGGAGCGGACCCGCGAGATAGGTATACGTAAAGCACTTGGTGCAAAACCGCATATCATTGCGATGCAATTTTTGGCCGAAGCAGTGCTGGTAGGACAGATTGGATGCGCTGCAGGTCTGCTTCTAGGGCTGCTCTTTGGCAATATTGTAGCTCTGTTGATAGGGTGTGCCTTTGCACTCCCATGGCGTTGGCTGGGAGTGGCGGTACTAATCTGTATAGTGGTCAGCATCCTTTCGGGCTACCTTCCAGCCCGGCGCGCCTCTGGCCTTGATCCAATTGAGGCGTTAAGATGTGTGTAGTGTGTAGTAGTAGGGGTTGGGTTCGGGAAATTAGTTAGTAGTGTTGAGTACGAAGTGTCATGTCCTGAAATAGGTTTACACTTAAATCAGGACATGACAGAACTAACTAATAACTACTTTCTCGGAACTCATAACTATTTTACTATTTTTGTAAAAAAAATGTGAAATGAATTATATCAAAACGGCTATAGAGGGTCCCGTGATCATCGAACCCAAAGTCTTCTACGACCACAGGGGTTATTTTTTCGAATCCTTCTCCCTGAGGGAGTTTGAAGATAATGTGCAAAAAATCAATTTTGTGCAGGACAACGAGTCCTTTTCTGCGAAACGTGGAGTGCTGCGTGGACTTCATTTTCAGAAGGGTAAAGCGGCACAGGCTAAACTTGTGAGGGTAGTGCAGGGCCGTGTTCTTGATGTAGCCGTTGATATTCGCCCTGATTCCTCTACATACGGTAAATATGTCTCAGTAGAGCTCAGTGCCGAAAATAAACGGTTATTCTTTGTACCGCGCGGATTTGCACACGGCTTTTTGGTATTGGAGGATAATACCATATTCCAATATAAATGCGACAACTACTATGCTCCGGAAATGGAGGGTTCGTATAGATGGAATGACCCCGTGTTAGCTATTGACTGGGGCATTGATCCAAAGGAGGTAATTTTAGTGGCTAGAGATGCTGAGGCGCCAACTTTCCCATCTTGTGCAGAGATTCTTTAAGTGAGACGCTCCACCAGGGTGTCTCCACCCCAAATTCTTCCCTTATTTTACTCTTATCGAGCAGTGAATATGCCGGCCTGTGTGCAGCGGTTGGGTACTCTTCCGTAGTTATAGGATTGATCTTGCAATCGAGACCGCAATAGAGCATTATCAGTGCTGCAAAATCAAACCATGTACAACTGCCTTCATTGGTATAGTGGTAAATTTCACCTCTTCGCTCTCCGATATGTGGTGCTATGGTCAGAATTGCTTTGGCTAAATCACGAGCATAAGTGGGTGTGCCTGTTTGGTCTGCTACCACTCCGATTTCACTCTTTTCGCTACCAAGACGCACCATTGTCTTGACGAAATTATTGCCGTAAGAAGAGTAGAGCCAGGCAGTGCGGATGATTACCCCGCGGCAACGGCTTCTGCGTATGGCAAGCTCTCCCTGGCGCTTGGTAATACCGTAAACGCTCTGTGGGCGGCAGGTGTCATTCTCGCGGTAAGCACCTATCTTGCGCTTTCCGTCAAACACATAATCGGTGGAGATATGTATAAGCGCTGCATTGCGTTCACGCACACACCGTGCAAGGACTGCAGGTCCTTCCGCATTAATTTTGGTGCTTAGTTCCTTGTCGCTTTCGGCCTTGTCCACATTTGTATATGCGGCACAATTGATCACCAGATCTACATCGTGTTCCTCCATCAACTTTTTTACGCGCTGCCGGTCACATATGTCTAATTGCAGAGTCCCATTGTCAGGCAAGGCATCGGTAAATATCCAATTTTGATCATTTCCTGCCAGTTCTTTCAGCTCGCATCCAAGCTGTCCCAGTGATCCGGTGACCAGAATTTTTCCCATAATGCTCATCGTTTTAATTTTTTGGCACTCTATTCACTACAAAAATAGCACCAGTTTCCACAAAATGCAAATGAAGGTTTTACCACATATTACTTCCCGGAAAATCGCCTGTTTTATAATTCAATTTGTATTTATTAACTTTAATGCTAATTGGGGGCTTGAATTATTATTCAGGTACTTTTTTTGTATGTATGCAGTCGGCCAACTCTTTTGATATAGGCCATTGTTTCCCAAAAAACGTTATATTTGTAAATTGTTTATCAAAAATATTTAGTTGTATGGATTATAATACTCAAAGAGATATACTTCACCTGCCCGAGTATGGAAGGCATGTTCAGCAGATGATAGAGCAGGTCAAAAGAATACCTGATCGAGAGAAACGTAACGAACAGATACGGGCTGTCATCCAGATAATGGCTATACTCAATCCTCAGATGAAAGATTTTCCTGATTATAGGCAGAAACTCTGGGACCATATGTACATAATTGCCGATTTTGATATAGATGTTGACGCTCCCTATCCGATGCCGGATAAAAAGGAATTCTTCAGCCGTCCTGAGCAGATCCACTATGAGGAGAAGCCTATAAAGGCACGCTGTTATGGGCGTAATATTGAAAATATGATCAATCTCATAGCTTCTCAGGAAGATGAAAGTGATAAGACCGAGATGATCTGCACTCTCGGACACTATATGAGACAACAGTATCTCATATGGAATAAAGATTCGGTAGCAGATGAAACCATCTTCAGCGATATGGAAAAACTCTCGGAAGGTCGTCTGAAGGTACCGGAAGGGCTGCAGTTGAATACCCTCTCAAGCGATGCTACATTTAATCGTCCCGGTATGATGGCTTCAGGTAGTTCTAAGCCCGGATTCGGCAAAAAATCGAGGAATAAGAAGAAAAAGAAAAACTGATCTCCCGAGGAAACATGAAACAGTCCAAATCAGGTAAAAATACGAAAAGTCGCAAAAGTAAAGTTGCAAAAGAGCCCCGCGAGCCCTGGCTATCCAGTTCAGATGCTCGTGTGATGAGAATTTTGCTTGGATTTATTTTTCTTGCACTTACCATCTTCACTGTCGTGGCGTTGGTGTCCTATATATTTACCTGGACCTCCGATCAAAGTTTATTGCGCGACCCTCAAGTGCTTTCCAGTGCAGCTGAGGAAGCCTCCAATTCCGGTGGAAGAATAGGTTTGATATGGGCAGATTTCCTTATTTCTAAATTATTCGGTCTGGGAGCTTTTGCAATACCATTCTTTTTTGGAGCCGTGTCAATTGCCTGTTTTAGACTTCGTAAAATCAATTTGCTGCGTCTCTTAATGGTGTCGCTTATTGGAGCGATTGTCATTTCGCTAATTTTGGCCTATGTTTCAGGTTTTACCAGATACAAGTACTTTTTAGGCAACGGCCTTGGTGGCTCCTATGGCAGACATGCTGTTGCTTGGCTCATCTCGATGCTCGGCAATATCGGAGCCGGTTGTGTGCTGATGATATTGCTGCTACTCTGGCTCGTTCTGCTCAGCAAGAAAGTAGCATTGCGCTTTGATGATCTTATGTGGGATGTGGCCAATCGCCCCCGCAGAGAAAAGTCTATCACTATTGCTGAGGATGCGGAGACTGAGGCAGCAGAGGAACAAGTGCCCGATGATTCCGATTATGATCCGGCATATCCAGAATTGCAGCATGATGTAGTCACTGAGGTTATCCCTAATTCAGACTCTTTTTCTCAGGAGGCCGCAGAGCCTGTAACTCCAATTGAGAGTGATAATCCGGACGATGTGATTATCAAGATAGAGGGCTCGGATCATGATTTTATAAAAAATCTTACAGAGGAGGAGAAATCCCGTCTTTTCGATCCCAGACTTGATTTGCCCGACTATCGTAATCCCTCACTCTCACTATTGGATGATTACAGGGATAAGTGGCATACCGTCTCAATGGAGGAACTTGAAAAGAATAAAACGAAAATTGTGACTGTGTTAGGCCACTATAAGATTAAAGTGGTGGCGATAACTGCTAAAATGGGTCCTACAGTTACGCTCTATAAGATACATTTGGCAGACGGCATGAAGATATCGCAGGTACGTAGTCGTGAAGAGGATATTGCACTTTCTCTAGGGGCGAAAGGGGTACGTGTGGTCACTCTTATCGACTCGGTAGGTATTGAAGTGGCCAACGAAAATCCCTCTGTAGTGCCGCTTAAGTCTATTCTTAATGACCCTAAGTTTAAGAGCACCGATATGGAGCTCCCTCTGGCGATGGGTATTACCGTTACCAACGAGCCCTTTTTCCTTGACTTGGCAAGGATGCCTCACTTGCTCATTGCCGGTGCTACCGGTATGGGAAAATCTGTAGGACTCAACTGTATCATAACTTCTCTTCTCTATACAAAACATCCGGCAGAGCTCAAGTTTGTCATGGTAGATCCCAAGAAGGTTGAATTGTCGCTCTACGCCAAGCTAGACAAGCATTTCCTGGCAAAGATTCCAGATGAGTCAGAGGCAATAATAACGGACACCCGAAAGGTGGTGAACACCCTAAAGTCGCTTTGCGTTGAGATGGAAGATCGTTATGATCTGCTGAAAATGGCAGATCTGCGCCATATAAGGGATTATAACAGAAAGTTTCTAAACCGCCGTCTTAACCCACAAAAAGGTCACAAATTCTTGCCCTATATCGTAGTTGTGATAGATGAGTTTGCCGACCTGCTCGTTACTGCCGGCAAAGAAATTGAGGAACCGATTGCACGTCTTGCCCAGCAGGCCCGGGCTGTGGGTATTCATCTTGTAATTGCTACTCAAAGACCCACTACAGATATTATTACCGGCACCATTAAAGCCAATTTCAATTCAAGAATAGCATATAAGGTAAATGCTTCCATTGACTCAAGGACTATTCTTGATACACCCGGAGCCAACCGTCTCATCGGTAGAGGCGATATGTTGGTTATGTATCCCGGTGAGGATATTGTTCGCGTACAGTGTGCCTTTGTGGATGCGCACGAGATTCTGGCTGTTACACGAGATATCAGCGCCCAGCAGGGCTATGACCATGAATTCTATCTTCCTGAGGTGTCGGACGAGGAGGAATCCTCCGGTGGAAACGAATATGGAGTTAATCTCAAAAATCGCGATGCCCTGTTTGAAGATGCTGCAAAGATAGTAGTGATGGCGCAGCAGGGTTCTACCTCGCTTATTCAGCGCAAACTCGAAATAGGATATGCCCGTGCAGGACGTATCATTGATCAGCTTGAGGCTGCGGGTATTGTCGGTCCCTTCGGTGGTAGTAAAGCCAGAGATGTTTTGGTATCGGATCTTGCAACCCTTGATATAATTCTTGAGACTCTTGACCGAATTTAGCACGATGTTTGTACTGGATAGAGATATGAAACGAATTATTCTATCACTGTCGGTTCTACTTATTTCCTGTGCCCTGTGGGGGCAAGGAAGTAGCCTGTTACTAGACAAGATTTCGCAATTAGGCAGTGTTACACTTGAATATGAGATGACTGCCAACTCTTCAGACGGACGCCAGCTCATGCAGCAGAGAGGTACCATTGATATTCAGCAACTGAATTATCGACTTACCAGTGATATGCTCACCATTGTATCTGATGGTAACACTAGGTGGCTCTATAGTCCCAAGAGTGAGGAACTGGTAATATGCAGTGCTGATTACTTATCTGATAATCCTCTGGAGAATCCCTTCTCGTTGCTTGCATCCACCAGCTTCGAACAAAAGAGCGATGGCACTTTCAAGATATTGCACAAGGAGGCGAATGGATATCTTTACACCGTACTGGTAACTTCAATTTCCAGACGCGAGCCCCCCTGGGAAGACTCCTATTTCAGTATGGATATAGATTCGTTGCCCGAAGATGTGATAATTACCGATCTCAGATAATCCCAGCCTGACGGAAAACTTCCTTTATGGATGTATAGCTGCTTAATAATTTGGCAGGAATCTCATTTATTGGTACCCATTCGGCCACTATGATATCCTCCTCGGTCTGGGGTACGGGGGAGAGGGATGGGGTATCTTCGTATTTCATATCATACCACCAGGTGTGTTTGAGTATGCGCTCACCTTCCCTAGAGTAGGTATGATGTGTTACGCATATAAGATTGCCTATGGTTAGTTTGGTAATGCCGGTCTCCTCGGCTACCTCACGTAGAGCGCACTCCTGAAGGCTCTCTCCAGGTTCCAGTTTACCCTTAGGAAGGTCCCATCTCCCTCTGCGAAGTATCATTAGCGTACGCCCAAAACGATCGCGAACCACCCCTCCGGCTGCTTCCAAAGTATGGTATCCAGAGCAGAGTTCACTGCAAACGCGCTCCTTCTCAGAGGTTGGTATATAGAGTGCAGGGATACGAGGTGACTTCTCAAACATGAGGGGAATATTCCCCAAGTGTTCTTTCTCTCCAACACTAAGTACGAGAGCACCGGTATCTCCCTCAGCATCCGAGACGGAAGAGCATACTATGATATGGCGGCTTTCAAAGTGGATATGATACATCGTTTTACCGAATAATATTATTACCTTTGCAAAGATAATCCAAAATAGATTATGATTAAAAATATTGAAAAAATAGTTGCCCGCCACCTACTTGAAATTAAGGCGGTACAGTTAAGACCCGATGAGCCTTTTACTTGGGCATCCGGTTGGAAATCACCAATTTATTGTGATAATCGCAAACTTCTTTCCTATCCGGACAGACGCACTGAGATCTGCCGATTTTTAGTAGAAGTAATAAAAGAGCATTTTAATGATGTAGATATGATCGCCGGTGTGGCAACAGGTGCCATTGCATATGGTGCCCTAGTTGCGCAGGCTTTAGGATTGCCTTATATATATATCAGACCTAAAGCCAAGGACCACGGTACCGGAGCCCGTATTGAGGGAGATCTTCCTAAAGGGGCCAATGTGGTTATTGTTGAGGACCTTATTTCCACCGGTATGAGCTCTCTTTCAGCCGCCGAATGTGTTGCCAGAGAGGGTGGATTTGTTGAGGGCATAGTTGCTATATTCTCATACAATTTCCATAGAACGCGTGAGGCATTTGAGAATGCGAATGTTGTATTGCACACTCTCTCCAATTATGATGCACTTCTCGAAGAGGCGGTTGCATCGGGTTATATCAAGGAGGAAGATCTCAAGGTACTCGCTGAGTGGAGATTTAAGCCTGATACTTGGGGTAAATAATATGGCAGAAGAGATTTGTGGCAAAACCATAGTCATCGATAGGCCTTCCTATGCGATTTATACTGTCTTTTCCGATCTTCGCAATCTTGTAGCCGCCATTCCGGAGGATAAAAAGGATATGGTTACTGCCGATGCGGATAGTATATCTGCAAAGGTACAGGGTTTTGAGATTGGCATGAGAGTTCACCAACGGACCCCCTTTTCTAGAATAGATTTTGAGCAGAATGGACAGGCTCCGTTTCCATTTCTTTTCTCAATGATCATGGACCCGATGGATGATAACCGCACTTATTTTCATATTGAGCTTCGTGCAGAGCTCAATACTATGATGAAGATGTTTATCGGGAATAGACTCCAGGATCTTGTTGATAAACTTACAGACGGCATAGCAAAAGCTGCCAGCGGTGAGCTGCCGGAAGGTTTTTCTTCTTTTGATGTATCCCGTTAAGTTTGTAAATAGTCTTAAAACACATTTCGGAGAGAAGCGCGCCTGTCGCCTCCTTTCCGCTCTTGATAGCGAACCGTCACTTTCGGTCCGTGCGAATCCGGTAAAAATAACTGCTGAAGAGTTAGCGAACCATTTTTCCGATATTTTTGATGGTCATGTCCCCTGGTGTAGGGAGGGGTTGTATCTCAGAAGCAGACCTTCATTTACATTAGATCCGCTTTTTCACGCCGGATACTACTATGTTCAGGAGGCATCATCAATGTATATAGGAGTATTGTTGGAAAAGGCGATGAGACAGTTGTCGGATGGGACATTATACGACTATTCCGGGTTTTGTGATTCGGCTGACAGGCCGGGACTTCGTATTCTTGATCTGTGTGCGGCACCCGGAGGCAAAAGCACACACATTCTATCGACTATCGCACCCAACGATCTTTTGCTCTCAAACGAAGTTATCCGCAGCAGGGCTTCAATACTGGCTGAGAATGTAGCGAAATGGGGATATTCTAATGTCGTTGTTTCAAATAATGACCCTGCGGATTTCTCTGCCCTCAATGATTTTTTTGATATTGTCTTGGTGGATGCTCCCTGTTCGGGTGAGGGGATGTTCCGTAAAGATCCTGATGCGGTGAATGCATGGTCTGTAGATAATGTCCGTCTCTGTGCTTCAAGGCAAAGAAGAATCGTTTCGGCTATATGGCCTGCCCTTCGTAGCGGGGGTTTTATGATCTATTCCACATGTACATTCAATACTCTCGAGAATGAGGAAAATGTAGCCTGGATGGTATCCGAATTGGGTTCAGAACTCATTGAGCAGCATAGGTTCCTTCCGGGAGAAGAGAGGGGAGAGGGTTTTTTTATTGCGATCTTGCGCAAAAATGGTGACCATTCTCCTTTTGTTAATTCTGTTAAAATTTCTAGAAATCAAAAAAGTCAGATTCCATCTTGTACTTCTTTTATATCACAAGTTGATGGACAATTTTTATTCTCTCTTAAGGGAGATTTATGGAGAGTGTTTCCTATGGCTCTTGCTGCAGATATCAGGCTTTTGGAATCTTCTCTCAGAGTTATTCGTTCAGGAGTGGCTGTTGCAGTTCAGAAAGGGCGTGATATGGTACCTGAAGCCGATTTGGCTCTTTCCCCGGTATTGAATAAAGAGGCATTTCCAATGGTGGAACTCTCTCTTGAGGATGTCCTTAAATATCTTGCCAAAGAGAATATTGTATTTGGTTCGGAAGTCCCATCGGGATATCTTTTAGTCTCTTATAAAGGTGCTCCTCTGGGTTTTGTGAAAAATCTGGGCCATCGTTCAAATAATCTTTATCCACTTTCCCGTAGGATAAAAGGGGCCCTTGAACCCCTTTGAGTTTTGTTATTCCAGTATTTTCGCTATTTCAGCTTTATAATTTTCGTTGGATGAAATCTTGATGTGGCCTTGATCTTCCAATGTGATAAGTTTATCACCCTCTTTGAATTCAGCTTTCAATCTCAGAGCAGAGTCGTAGTTGATAATTTTATCTTCCGTTCCATGAAAAATAATTACCGGATACGTTACATTTTTTAGATACTCATGCGTTGGCAATTTGTATCTCAGAAGAAAAGAGGGAAAGGAGTAACTATTGCAAACCAAATCCTCAAAACTGTAATAAGGGGCTATTAAAATAAGTAGTTTTGGATTATTTTTAGAGGCAAGCTGTGAAGCTAATCCCGTTCCTATCGAATAGCCCGAAATTATAATGTCATCTTCATCATATCTCTTCTTTAGCTCATCATAAGCAATTTGGGCATCGGAATAGAGTTGTTTCTCACTTTTGATTTTTCCTTCGCTTTTACCGAATCCTCTGTAGTCAAGTATGAAGATATCGTAGTTTAGGTCTGTATATGTTTGTGCCATTTTACCACAAGAACGTAATGAACCCGCATTTCCATGCAAATGGAAAATTAATCCTTTTGTGCTGTCAGATTGAAATAAAATGCCATTTAATGCGGTTCCGTCAGCAGCTTGAATGGTGATTTCTTCAAAATTTTGATCGAATTCAAAGAGATAATTTGCTCCCAGCTTTACAGGGTGGAAAAATAATTTTTCCTGGTAGAAGTATAACAGTCCTAAAAGAATAATGGGAATAATGACTAGTGCAGCAACTACTATTGTTATAATTCGCTTTGTGTTTCTCTTCATTTGTGTGGATTATTAAAAAGATGCAGGCAAATGCTTTTAATGTTTTTTGGATTTTACTTCCGCTCTGTCAAGAATGTTGCCATAACGGTCGAGTAGAGTGAGCATCATTCTCTTTTTGTTGGCATCAAGATGGATTGCTCCCACAGTCATGGCTCCTTCGCTCCAGCGGAAACGGATTTTGTCAAGATTTTCCGTTATTGGATTGGGGGTGGGAACACCACGCTCATTGTCGGAGGATGGAGTCTGGATATATACAGTACCTTTACTACCGTTACTCTCTTTGCCCTGATAAAGAGCATTGGTACGCACATAAATATGGTTATTGCCTGCCAGAGCGAGGTCTATGCCAAGTTCGTCAAACAGGTCACTCCACCTGCCATATTGCGATGTTTTACCGCTGTCACCGAAAAACCACTGATAATGTTCGCAAACCACACGGTATCTGGCAGGATTGTTTTTGACCACTTCTTTTACCCATTCCTGAGCGGCGTTGATACCCTCTTCATCCTTCATACTTTCGTTATTTAGCATTATGAAGAGTGCATCACCCCAGTAAAACCAGTAGCAGACTCCCTCTTCTCCTTTATAACCGTTACGCGGATAAAAATTGGCCTCTTTAAAATATTCGTTCGTGTTCTTGATATAGCCGCGTGACATATTGTCGTGGTTGCCGTTGACTCCTGCCCACATGTAGTTTTTAAAATATTTTTCTTTATACATCTCTTGCCAAAAAGAGTAGCTGCCTCCCCAGGCAGTGATATCTCCAAGGTGGAGTACCCAGTCAAATCCTGGGTCGTATTCATACACTCTATCCATCATTGCCATTGCATTGTCAAGACGATCACGAAGTGGCGGATAGACATGATAGTCAGAAATGATACAGGCGCTCCAGCGGCTCCTGCCTGAAGTTCTGAATCTATAAGTGTCGCTGGTACACCGCTCACTGACAATGCGGTATTTATATTCGCGGCGAGGCTTTAGCTCTTTCAGGGCGGCTTCATATTTGAGGAAAACAGCATCTTCGTAAAAGTCGGCACCGTCAGCATTTTTGGAATAGACATTGTCAAACACTGTGCAGAGGTGGCTTGTGCCTTCCATTGTGCGAGATTGTTTCCAATGTGTATCTCGTGCAAGAGTATATTCTATAGTGCATTCTGTGATGGTGGTGTCCGCCCCCCAACTGATGTTCATAGATATGGAAGTGTTTTCGGCAGGGCAAGTGACTATGGAAAAGATACCTTGAGTCTGTGCAGCAAGAGTAAAAGAGGTGGAAATTAAGAGAATTGACGAAAATACAATTTGCCTGACGGCTATTCTGAAATTCATGATGATTAATGTCTCTGTTGAATCTCAAAATTAAGCAAAATATGTCAGAATAGTTTGAATCGGGTATAAAATTCATGCGGCTCGCTTCCGTCAGATAAGAAACAAGCCGCATTACTTAACCTAAACTTAAACTATGAAAAACTTCGAAATAATAAGATGCAATGTGTGTGCCAAACGTAAAAATAAATAATTTATGTTGGCTGAATTTTAGTGAAAAGAATCTCTAACTATACGAAGTTTTGCGAATTTCAGTAAAAGAGTTTTCTCTCCGGAGTTGTCAAATTTTACAATGGCTTTTGCATTGGCATCATTGCCATCAAAGGAGATGATGGTGCCGAAGCCGAAAGTGGCGTGCTCAACCCGCTGACCGACCTTTAGGTCATAGATAGCTGAGGGCTGAAATCCGGCAGAGGGCGTATGTTTGCTTTCGTGGGCGAAATTTTTGGATAATTCATACCTGCGCAAGATAGGAGAGGTGCCAGGCTCACTTCTGCGTATGCTACCCTCCCTGTCGTAGGTAGTATCAAACGCTTCTCTGGTATAAGGCATCCGTGGCTGATCGTCTACTGGTTTATCAAGACAACTACTCTCAATTTCCCTGACAAATCGGCTGACAGGATTGCTCTCCTGCTGGCCCCAGCGCATCCTGTTGCGTGCAAAACTGACAGTAGCACACTTCTTGGCTCTTGTCAAGGCCACATAGAAGAGTCGTCGCTCTTCTTCAATATCGATCGCTCCGCCGTTCAACCCTGAAGAGGGGAAGAGGTTCTCCTCCATACCTGCTATATAGACATAAGGAAATTCCAATCCCTTGGATGAATGCACTGTCATCAGGGTAATCTTGTTTGCAACCTCCGAATCCTCCATCTCCTCATCTTCACGATCAATCTCCGACATCAGCGATGTGTTTTCAATATAGTCGCTAAGCGTGATGATTATTTCTTTTTGCGGCGAATCACTCCCCATTGCTCTTGTCTCTTTCTCTTCCTCTACGAAGCTCTTTATGCTGTTAAAAAGCTCCTCTATATTCTCAAATCTGGAGATTCCTTCCGGAGAGTTGTCATTCTTGAAAGATGCCAGGTAGCCGGAATCATTACCGATACGTTGTGCTATGGTAAAGGCGTCTGTGGTACTCCAATCCTGATGGATAGGCTCTATTATGGTTGCGAAATTCCGGAATTTGTTTACAGCTACCGGTTTGAGTCCTGCTTCAAGAAGCTTTTCCGGAGGGAGGAATATCGCCTCGTAGAGCGAACAACCAGCTACTGTAGCAGCAGATGAAAGGCGACTGATAGAGGTGCTCCCAATGCTGCGGGCAGGTACATTGATTATTCTGCGAAAGGCCTCGTCGTCGCGTGTATTAACTGTCAGGCGAAAATATGCCATCATATCTTTTACTTCCATACGATCATAGAATGATTGGCCGGAATAGATTCGGTAGGGAAGATTTCTTTTGCGGAGAGCTTCCTCCAGTACCCTGGACTGGGCATTTGTGCGATAAAGGATAGCGAAGTCACCGTACTGCGCCTTGTCGGTAAATATGCGCCCGACGATAGATGATGCAGTAAGGTGGGCCTCCTCCTGCTCGGTAAAGGCTTTTATGACTCCGATTTTTTCACCTTCTGTTCCATCCGAGAAGCACTCTTTATTGAGGCGGTTGCTGTTGTTTCTGATCACACTGTTAGCCGCCCTGACGATGGTACGTGTGGAGCGATAGTTTTGTTCGAGTTTGTATTCTGCTGCATCGGGGTAGTCCTGTTTAAATTTGAGTATGTTTTCAATTCTCGCTCCGCGGAATCCGTAGATACTTTGGGAATCGTCTCCCACTACGCAGATATTTCTATGGGGCTCTGCCAGTTTTTTGAGTATTATGTATTGGGCGTGGTTGGTGTCTTGATACTCGTCCACCAAAATGTAATCGAATTTTGCTGAAATCGCCTCCCTCGCGTCGGGAAAATTTTTTAGCAAGATGTTGGTATTTAGGAGAATGTCGTCAAAATCCATTGTTCCTGCAGTTTTGCACTTTTTGACATACAAAGCGTAAATGTCGGCGATTCGACCTCTTCTAGAGGCAGCATCGGATTCCATAAGGGCAGCATCTGCATAATAACCACTTACCGTGATGAGGTTGTTTTTGGCAAGTGAAATTCTGGATTGGATCTGAGCCGGCTTGTAGATTTTGTCATCTAGTTGAAGTTCCTTGATGCACTGTTTTATAGCATTTCTGGAGTCACTCTGATCGTATATGGTAAATTCGCGCGGATAACCGAGTTCCTGTGTGTATTCTCTGAGAAATCTTATAAATATGGCATGGAAAGTTCCCATCCAGAGTCTTCTGGCGCTTATTTCGCCCACAATGGTTGCTATTCTTTCCTTCATTTCGCCGGCAGCCTTTTTGGTGAATGTCAATGCAAGCACTCGAGAAGGATTGTGTCCATGAGCAAGAATGTTGGCGATTCTGCAGGTAAGCACCCTGGTTTTACCGGATCCTGCTCCTGCAATAATAAGTGAAGGTCCCTCTATATGGCTCACTGCCTCTTTTTGCGCCGGATTCAACTCTCTAAAAATCTGCTCTGACTGCCCTTTCATAACTAATATATAATAGTGCAAAAATAAGCCCGAGAAATTGTATTTCAAAGGATATAATATCGTTTTTTATACATATCTTTGCGCCTAAGTGCGTAAATACTTAAGTATTAAATCAATAATATTAAACAAAGAATGTCAGAACAAATTAGATTGAAAAAGGGTCTGGATTTACCTGTAAAAGGAGCCGCCCTTCGCAAAATTTCCATGACAGTTGTTCCTGATATTGTCGCCCTAAAGCCTACGGATTTCAGGGGTCTCACGCCGAAAATGTTGGTCAAAGAGGGCGATGTTGTTAAAGCAGGTACACCGGTCTTTGCTGACAAGAAGAATCCGGACATTCTCTTCACATCTCCGGTAAGCGGCACAGTTGATGCGATTGTCCGCGGAGAAAAACGCAAATTGCTTGAGGTAAGGATCCAATCCGACAACTTGGGATCAACTGTGAAGTTTAATGTGCCGACAGGATTTTTCGTTGACAGGGAGATTGTCATCAAGACCCTCCTTGAGAGCGGTCTCTGGCCTTGCATCAAACAGAGACCTTACGGTACTATCGCCGATCCTTCTGTTACCCCAAAAGCCATCTTCATCTCTGCAATGGCCACAGCACCACTTGCTGCTGAGCTGGAGTATGTGCTCGAGGAGGAATTTGATGCTCTCCAGACTGGTCTTACGGTCCTGGGTAAGCTTACAGAAGGCGGGGTTCATCTCTCGCTTAATGCACGTAACTACATTTCTGGCAATTTTCACAAGTTTGAGGGTGTCATCTATCACTACTTCAGCGGTCCGCATCCAGCAGGGAATGTAGGAGTACAGATTAATCACATCAGTCCAATTTCCAAGGGCGAGACAGTTTGGACTGTTGATCTCTTTTTGGTTGCAGCTATCGGCAAGCTCTTTTTAAAAGGTATTTATGATACAAGCCGTATCATTGCAGTTGCAGGTCCCGCAGCTGTAAATCCTTCCTACGTGAGATGTTGCGCAGGCATTGCTATGGAGCAAATTTCCGATCTTTTCAATTTTGCTCATGGCAATATTCGAATTATAAGCGGTGATTTGCTATCAGGTAAAACTGTAGGTAGAGAAGGTTTTCTTGGGTTTTACGACAATCTTGTGACAGCCCTCCCCGAGGGTGACTACCATGAGATTTTCGGTTGGATAAAACCCTTCCGTTTTAAGAAGTTCAGCTTTTCGCGTACTTACTTTTCCCGTTTGTTGCCACACAAGAAATACAATATGGATACCAATACCAATGGCGGTGAGAGGGCTTTCGTGCTCTCCGATGTTTATGGAAAGGTGTTTCCTATGGATATATACCCTGTCTATCTCTTCAAAGCCATACTTGCAGGTGACATAGAGAAGATGGAAAACCTCGGCATTTATGAGATTATCGAAGAAGATGTAGCTCTATGCGAGTTTGTTTGTCCTTCGAAAATAGAGATTCAGTCCATAGTTTCCGAGGGTATTGAACTTATGATTAAAGAGATGTCATAAAAGGAGGTATAGCATGAGCAAACTCAGAAAATTGACAGACAAGATTAAGCCTACCTTCGAAAAAGGAGGCAAACTCTCATTCCTTTACTCGTCTTTCGAGGCATTTGAGAGTTTTCTCTTCGTTCCCAATACGGTAACAAGAAAGGGAGTGCATGTGAGGGATAGTGTGGATCTCAAGCGCGTTATGACAGCGGTAATGATTGCCCTTGTGCCCACTCTGCTTTTCGGTATATACAATATCGGATACCAGCACAACCTTGCTTCTAATGCAGGTATGGAGTTTTGGGAGATGGTTTGGTTCGGAATCCTTAAAATACTCCCTCTCTATCTCGTTTCCTATATAGTGGGTCTGGGAATCGAGTTTATTTCGGCGCAACTCAGAGGCCACGAGGTCAGTGAGGGTTATTTAGTTTCCGGACTCATTATTCCCCTCATAATACCTATTACAACTCCTTTGTGGATGCTTGCCCTCGCGGTGGTATTTGCCGTTATTATCGGTAAGGAGATTTTCGGTGGTACAGGTATGAATATCTGGAATCCGGCTCTTGTTGCCAGGGCTTTTCTATTCTTTGCATATCCCAGCCATATGTCAGGAGACAAGGTATGGGTTGCCGGAGTAGATGGATTTTCCGGTGCCACCCCACTTGCACAGACTTCAGAAGGTCTATCCTCTCTCCACTATTCGGTGAGCGATATGTTCTTCGGTTTTATCCCTGGTTCGGTAGGTGAAACCTCCACATTTGCCATCCTTCTAGGTGCCGCATTCCTGATCTACACAGGGATCGGCAGTTGGAAGATAATGCTCTCAACGGTTGCCGGAGGTCTGGTAATGGGCTTTATCGCCAATCTTGCCGCTCCATCTGCCGATTGCGCGATGGCTATTCCGGCCTGGTACCATCTGATTATGGGCGGTTTCGCATTCGGTGCCGTGTTTATGGCAACAGATCCGGTTACTGCGGCGCAAACTGAGTCCGGTAAGTGGATTTACGGTTTTCTAATCGGAGTACTTGCAGTGATTATCAGACTCTTCAACCCGGGTTACCCTGAGGGAATGATGCTCGCTATCCTTCTGATGAATACCTTCGCACCTGTTATCGACCATATCGTAGTCGGCAGGAATATAAAACGCAGATTAAAAAGGGCAAAAACAGTATAGATCATGAAATTGAATACCAACAGTAATATCTACACGATCTTCTATACCACTATATTGGTGGTAATAGTGGCAGGAGTTCTTGCCTTTGCATCGACGGCACTCAAGCCGAAACAGCAAGAAAACATCGCACTGGAGAAAATGCAGTCTCTTTTGCGTGCAGCAAGACTTGGTGAGGACGTATCTGCACAGAAGAACAAGAGTGAATATATCAAAGCTCTCTATTCAGAGCATATGACCAATGACTTTGTGCTCGACTATGAGGGTAAAGTTATCGAGGGAGAGGCATTTGAAATCGACCTTCAGGCACAGTACAATATAATTAAACAGATTGCTTCAGCCAAAACCCCGGAGACTGCCCGGGTATTCCGTGAGCAGTTGCAGCTTCCAGTGTTCGTCTGTACAATCGGTGAGAAGGTACTAAATATCTTTCCCTGCTATGGGGCAGGTCTTTGGGGTCCGATATGGGGCTATATTGCAGTAGAGGATGACTTTGAGACCATTTACGGAGCAGTATTTGACCATAAGGGAGAAACCCCCGGCCTGGGTGCAGAAATTGCGCACGCCCCTTTTTACAACCAGTTTGTGGGCAAAAAACTCGCCAAGGAGGGTGCTTTTAAGTCGATTTCGATCATAAAGGGCGGCGGACAAACTGATAATCCCAACGGAGTTGACGCCATTTCAGGAGGTACCATTACCAGCCAATCTCTCGAGCAGGCCATCGCAATGTGGTTTGACGAATATCAAGCCTATTTCAACATCAAACGCGCTGCAATAGGCTCTAAAGAGTGCTGCGGAGAAGAAGGGTGCGGTGAAGAGCACAATCACAACCAAGATGGCAAAGAGCCATGCAACGATGAAAATTGCAGTTGCAACAATGGGAACCTGAATCAGAACGGTCATGAACATCAAACCAAATAAGAGTTATTATGGATAAAAATATATTTAAAAATCCTTTTTTCAAGGCAAATCCGATCACCGTACTGGTGCTTGGTATCTGTTCTGCTCTTGCGGTTACAGTCCAGTTGAAGGGTGCCTTTGTGATGGCACTCTCAGTGACAGTCGTT
>JAAYDZ010000050.1 GCA_012728975.1 Bacteroidales bacterium | reverse complement strand
GCGCTCGAGTGAACTCGGCGCCAGTTTCTTTCGTGCTTTGCGGAGAGAGAGGGATTCGAACCCCCGGAAGCTTTCACTTCAACAGTTTTCAAGACTGCCGGTTTAAACCACTCACCCATCTCTCCTTCCCTTTGGTTTGGGAGTGCAAAGATATATTAAAAAAACATTTACTCAAAAAAAAGCTTATTTTGCAGGGTCTGATTCTTCGGCTTTGGAGGCCTTGGAGAAGAATTTCCACTTAAAAAACAGGAGATAAATGGCTCCGCAGGTGATGCATGCGTCGGCGAAGTTAAATATAGGACGGAAAAAGATAAAATGGCGTCCGCCCCAAATTGGAAAGTTTTCGGGAAGTGTGGTGTCGATAATTGGAAAATAGAACATATCCACCACTTTACCGAACAGAAATCCGGAGTACCCGCCGCCTGCAGGAAAGAGTTCTGCTACCTGAGTGAATGTGCTTTCGCTGAATATCATACCGTAGAAGAGAGAATCGATGATATTGCCGAGGGCGCCGCAGAGGATGGCGGCGAGGCCCAGGAGGACACCTGTAGGGGTATCTTCGCGCTTGAGGAGTTTCCTGATGTATATTATGATGGCTATGGCAAGTACCACTCTGAATATAGAGAGGATGAATTTGCCAACGTTGCCTCCGAACTGCATTCCGAAGGCCATGCCCGAATTTTCAATAAAAAGTATTTGGAACCAACTGCCGAATACATGGATGCTCTGACCAATGGTCATATTAGTCTTAACCAGGATTTTGATAATCTGGTCAATAATCAAAAGAAAGATTACAAAGAGGGATATCTTAAAACCTCTGGAAATCTTCATTTTCCCTATTTGTTCATTTCATTCTTACCCTCAACGCTGAGTGTAGCGTGGGGCACAAGTCTAAGTCTCTCCTTGGGTATCAGTTTGCCTGTAACACGGCAGATACCGTAGGTCTTATTTTCGATGCGGATAAGGGCATTCTCCAGGTTCTGTATGAACTTATACTGACGCGCAGCGAGTTGGCCCGACTCTTCCTTGGAAAGGGAAGAGGCACCCTCCTCCAACACCTTGAAGGTGGGAGATGTGTCCTCTGTGTCGTTACTTGCGCTATGATTCACAGCGCCTCTGAGCATCTCATACTCCTCTTTGGCTTGAGCAAGCTTTTCAAGGATGAGTTCTTTGAACTCTTGTAGTTCTTCATCCGAGTAACGTACCTTTTCATTTATTTCTACTGATTCGCCCATGACTATATATATTGGTTAAAACGTAAATTTAGGAACATTATTTCAATTTCACAACAGAAATCCTCAATTCTCCATCATCCCATTCTACGGGAGTACCATCTTCACAATTTTCGGTGAGTGTAATGGATTTTGAGAGGGTCTGTTCGCATACATACGAGTTAAAATCACTTAATGAATCCTCAATTTCAGGATTGCTCTGGATAAATACCTTTATACGATCTGTTACCTCAAATCCGCTCTCCTTGCGCAGGTTCTGGATACGGTTAATCAGTTCGCGTGCAACTCCTTCTCTTCTTAGTGCATCGGTGACCGTGATATCGAGAGCAACTGTAAGTTTACCTTCAGTGGCGACGAGCCAGCCCGGCATATCTTCAGAGGTGATCTCGTAATCCTCTACAGAAAGTGTCACATCGCCTGAAGGGAGAGCAAGTGTGTATTCCCCTGCCTTCTCTATGTTTGAAATGGTCTGCTGCGAAAGGTTTGCAAAAGATGCTGCGATCTCCTTCATCTGTTTGCCGTATCTCTTGCCGAGAGTCTTGAAATTGGGTTTTATCTTTTTGGTAATAACTCCGGTAGTGTCGTGGATAAACTCCATTTCCTTAACATTCACCTCATTGAGAATTATCTCCTTGACCATCTCAAGTTGCTCCTCGATACTACGGTCGAGCACGGGAATGATGAGTTTGGCCAACGGCTGACGCACCTTGATATTGACCTTTCTGCGGAGCGCAAGCACCATTGAAGAACTCAACTGAGCCAGATCCATTCTCTCCTCGAGAGCGGTGTCAATATACTCTTCGTTATAAGCAGGCATCTGCTCGAAGTGCACCGATTCAGCCCCAGGTACGAGATCGCACCAGAGCAAATCCATATAGAATGGAGCTATCGGAGCCGAGAGCAGAGCTACTGTTTGTAGAGCCTCGTAAAGTGTCTGGTAAGCGGCAATCTTGTCAGGAGTGAGTCCACCACCCCAGAAGCGCTTACGGTTGAGACGCACATACCAGTTGCTTAGGTTGTCGCATACGAAATCCTGGATCAGGCGGCCTGCAGTAGTAAAATCATAATCCTCATACGCTGCAATCGATTTTTTAACAAGAGTATTAAGCAGCGAAATAAGCCATCTGTCTATCTCCTGGCGCTCTGCTACGGGTATTTCAGATTCTGAGCCGTCGAAGCCATCCACATTGGCATAGAGCGCAAAGAAAGAGTAGGTGTTGTAGAGGGTGCCGAAGAATTTTCTACGTACCTCATCCACTCCGCCCACATCAAACTTAAGGTTGTCCCAGGGTTGAGCGTTGGTGAGCATATACCATCTGAGAGGATCAGCACCGTATTCATCGAGAGTCTCGAATGGATCCACAGCATTGCCCAGACGCTTACTCATCTTATTGCCCTCTTTATCAAGAACAAGTCCGTTTGAGATTACTCTCTTGAATGCACACTTATCACTAACCATAGTGGCGATCGCATGGAGGGTAAAGAACCATCCTCTAGTCTGGTCAACGCCTTCAGCAATGAAATCAGCTGTCTGACCGAACTCGGGGGTGTTGAGCTTTGCAAGGGTCTCCTGCGCATAGGGCATCGCACCCGAATCGAACCATACGTCAATCAAATCGCTCTCCCTCACCATCTTGCGACCGTCATCCGACACAAGGAAAAGGTCATCGACGTAAGGACGGTGTATATTTATCTTCTCAAAATTTTCATCCGAATAATCACCGGGCACAAATCCCTTATCCTTAAGAGGGTTAGAGGGCATAATACCTGCCGATACCGATTTCTCCAACTCTTCATAGAGCTCTGCGACGGACCCGATGCACTTCTCCACAGTGCCATCCTCAGTGCGCCAGATAGGGAGAGGAGTGCCCCAGTAGCGACTTCTGGAGAGGTTCCAGTCCTGGAGATTCTCCAACCATTTACCGAAGCGTCCGGTACCGGTGGAAGCGGGTTTCCAGTCTATGGTATCATTGAGCTCCATCATCCTCTCCTGCACCGCAGTAGTTTTGATAAACCATGAATCAAGCGGATAATATAGCACCGGCTTGTCGGTTCTCCAACAGTGGGGGTAGTTGTGTGTTTGCCTCTCTATTTTGAAGGCCTTTCCCTGCTGTTTGAGATCGACGGAAAGGTCGATATCCAAAGTGTCATCATCCGGCCCCAGTGTGTGGTCGTATTCATTTTTGACATATCTGCCCGCATACTTGCCGTACTCTTCTACATTTACCCTCTCAGCAACGAATTTAGTATCAAGGTCTTTTATAGCATAGAACTTTCCCGTAGGGTCCACCATAGCCTGATTGAGGCCTGCAGCATCCACCATTATCAGCGGCGGTACGCCATTGGCCTTGGCCACCTTGTCGTCATCAGCACCAAAAGTAGGAGCAATATGCACTATACCGGTTCCATCTTCAGTGGTGACAAAGTCTCCGATAATCACCTTGTGAGCACCCTCCGAGCATTTCACCCAGGGGAACAGCTGCTCATAGCGAATACCTACCAATTCTTTTCCCTTAATAGGCTCGCCAAGTACACGAAAAGGGATTTTTTCATTGAAGTGAGCATTCAAGAGTGCTTTTGCCACAATATAGATGGCGGGCTCTTTTGTATAGGGATTTACACTTTCAACCTTTAGATACTCAATATTGGGACCGACACAGAGTGCGGTATTGGAGGGTAAAGTCCAGGGAGTTGTGGTCCAGGCAAGGAAGAATAGAGGCAGTGTATTATCTTCGAAGAGGAATTGCGACTTAGTATCCTTAATTACCTCAAATTGCACTACTGCGGTAGTATCTCTGACATCGCGGTAACATCCCGGCTGGTTGAGCTCGTGTGAACTAAGACCGGTACCCGCTGCAGGGGAATAGGGCTGTATAGAGTAACCTTTGTAGAGCAGTCCCTTGTCATATATCACTTTAAGAAGATACCACAATGTCTCGATATAGCGATTGTCATAGGTTATGTAGGGATTGTCCATATCCACCCAATAACCGATGAGCTCCGTCAAAGTGACCCATTCCTTAGTATATTTCATTACCTCCTTGCGGCAGGCTTCGTTGTATTCTGCTACTGAAATCTTTTTGCCGATATCTTCTTTTGTAATACCCAGCATCTTCTCCACACTAAGTTCCACGGGGAGGCCATGAGTATCCCATCCCGCCTTGCGCTCCACCCTATAGCCACTCTGTGTCTTGTATCTACAGATAACGTCCTTGATAGCACGAGCCATCACATGATGAATGCCGGGCATTCCGTTAGCTGAAGGTGGACCTTCAAAAAAGATGAAATTGGGCGCATCCTCTCCCGCAGCAAGCACTTTGCGGAAGGTGTCCTGCTTATTCCATTTCTCTAATACTGTGCGATTGATCTCGACCAAATCGAGTTTTTTGTACTCGTTAAAACTCATATTTCGTTTGTTTGAATTTGCAAAGATACGATAATTCACTAATTTTGACCAATCATTAAAAAATTAAGTTTATGGGAGTTATAGACATTATACTTCTCGTCTGCTTTCTACCCGCATTTTACTTCGGCATCAAGAATGGTCTTGTCAAGCAAATAATATCCGTAGCAGTCGTTTATTTCGGTATCACACTCTCCCTAAGATTTGCCGATGTGGTTTCCACCTGGATTCTCAAAGTTGTCACACTCTCAGATTTCTGGGTAAAAGCGCTTTCGTTTGTGCTGATATTTCTAGTTGTGGCACTTTTGCTCAATCTAATCGGTAAGCTTATAGAGAAAATATTAAAAATAGCCCTACTTGGATGGCTCAACAGACTCCTGGGTGTAATCGTTACTCTGGCTATTTTCGTGATAATTCTGTCGACCATCATTCATTTCGTAGACGCGGCAAACGACACTTTCCATTTTATTTCAGAAGAAAAAATAGCTGAATCAAAGATATATCCCTCCTTGCTTGACCTCTCTTACAAGTTATTTCCCTATCTCAAATCATTTTTTTAAAATTTTGAAGCTTTTTTAATAAAAAGCAAAAACCTGTCGCTAAAGACAACAACTATTATAATTGTCTTTTCAAGCACATTTTTTCTCTTTTTTATCCACTACTTTGCCTATGGATTTGTAGAGCCACGGATTATGAAAAGAGAGAAAGAGATTTTACCTGCATCTGAACTCAACCGGACAGTGTCGGGAATGGTGCCTGCCGTCAGAAGAAGTTTTGTACTTCTATACACGGTGGTTTCACTACTTTGTCTTTTACTCTCTATTTTCGCGGCCACCGCTTTTATCTAGAGGGAGCCTGTGTGGGAGATGTGTCTTAATGGCGGACGGGGCACTGACGGGTCAGGAGGACTCCCTCTTTTTATGAATCAAAGAGGGGAATGGGAATGAGAAGGAAAATAAACATCAGGCAACATGACAGAACGGACTGTGCAGCAGCTTGTATTGCCTCCATAGCCGGTTGGTATGGATACAGCATACCTCTGACCATAATAAGAGAAGCATCTGGCACAAGCGCATACGGGACTACAGTCAAAGGCATTCTGGATGCTTGTCGTGAGATAGGATTCATGGCGAAAGGCTATAAGTCTGAAGCAGCTGATACCACTCCCCTACTGGGCATCGGATGCCCCGTCATCCTTCACATTATTAAAGAAAATGGAGATCTCCATTTCTATGTTCTCTACAAAATAAAAGGCAAAAAGGCTATCGTCATGGATCCTGCAGAGGGCCATTGTATTAAAAAAGATATTGACACGTTGCAAAAAGAGTGGAGCGGATACCTCGTCATAATGAGACCTGACCCCGATCTCACCCAATTCCGCGGCAAACGCGGACATTTCTCAAAATACGCTTCACTACTCTTACTAACAAAAAGGGACTACGTCCTATCTCTTGCCGGGGCAGCAGCCTATATTGTGGCAGGCATTTGCACCGCTCTTTTCTTGCAACACATCATAGATGACATACTTCCTACAGGGGATATGACGGCACTGGGTTTTACGGGCGGACTTATGATTCTCGTGATGGCCGCCGCACTCTTTGTCGGATATGGACAGGTAATATTTACTCTGCGTGCCGGAATCAATATTGATAGCCATATCATTCTAAAATACATAAGTCATCTTTTCAGCCTTCCGGTCGGATTTTTCAAAGGCAGAGGCGCGGGCGAACTCAACTCCAGAATCGGAGATTCGATGCGTATCCGCTCTTTCCTGATTGAAGGCGTTACCACAATACTCACAAGCGTTCTCACACTAGTAGTCTCATTTGTGCTAATGTTTTCATTTTACTGGAAACTGGCATTGATGACACTGGCTTTTATCCCGCTTTTCTGCACTGTTTACATAATTGCCGGAAAAGTCAACAGAAAAACAAGTCGGGAGATAATTGAGAGCGCGGCCGAATTTGAGGAGAGGAGTGTAGAAGGCATATCTTCAATTAAAGTAATTAAGTATTTCGGCAATGGCGAGCACTATTACCGCAACATTGAGCGGCAATATGTCACATTTGCAGACAAACTCTACCGCGGAGGGCGCTATTTGGGCATATTTACGACATCTGCGGATGCTGTCTCCAGATTGCTGACCGTCTGCCTTATACTTGTAGGCTCGCTGTTTATTTTCAAAGGAGATCTCAGCGTCGGGGAACTAGTCTCCTTCTACTCCCTCTCCTCATTTTTTTCGGGACCTTTGAGTCAACTTGTGGGGCTAACGGACGAGTTAGCCGAATTTAACACGGCATCAGAAAGGATTTTCGAGATCCTCGACCTTAAAAGCGAAGGCGGAGAGTTCCTCCCCTACAGACTTGATAAATGTGAAGATATCCATTTTCGGAATGTGGAGTTTGCCTACCCCGGAAACGAACCTTTACTGAGCGACTTTAACATAACAATCCCCAAAGGGCAAATAACTGCTATAAAAGGGGCCAGCGGCTGCGGTAAAAGTTCCCTCGCGTCACTACTTATGCGTGATTACAAGGTACAAAAGGGAAAAATAACCCTTGGGGATACAGACATAAGCCATATCGATATAGGCCAATGGCGTGACTATATATCAATTGTACCCCAGGATGCCGACCTTATCAGCGGCACCATACTGGAAAACATAACCTGTTACGATCCTGATCCGGATGTGGAACGGGTAATCGGCATTCTTGAAGAGTTGGGTATGCGTGAATTTATCTCAGGACTACAGATGGGGCTCCTGACGCGCACAGGCGAACACGGATGCCGCATTTCCGGTGGTCAGAGACAGCGTATAGCACTCGCCAGAGTACTCTATCGCAATCCATTCATTTATATACTGGATGAGGCTACTTCATCCCTGGACGGAGAATCACAATCCTTTATCCTGCGAAAACTGAAGGATCTCAGGAATAAGGGCAAAACAGTCATACTTATTACACACAACAAAGAGAATGCTTTGATTGCAGACAACACTATCACGATGAGTGCGCACTCATAGAGGTCAATTCCGGGCACCTGACCAAAGAACGGAGTAACACAAAAAATTTAGCTTTATGGAAGAAAAACGATTGAAAGCACTGGGATTGAGGGAAATGACTTCCATTGAACTCCAGTCGGCAGGCGGGGCAACTG
>JAAYDZ010000049.1 GCA_012728975.1 Bacteroidales bacterium | reverse complement strand
TTCTGATAATGCAATATCTGGATATGCATTGAAAGTCAGACCCCGAACATACAAAGAGCAGAAGTATATTGAGCAAATGAAAGGAATAAAAGTATCATATATTCCTTTTGGTTATGAACCAGTTTATCTGCCGGCAGGCACAGATGTTCGCTCGCTATCTTTGAAGTATTTCCCTGATGATACCAGGGAAGTCCTTGTAAAATCAGGCGTAATAAAGGCAGATGGCAAACAGGGTGAAGATGATTTAAGGAAAATGTCAAGGGTAAAGATCCCCGCTTTATATATTGAATGGCCAATAGAGATGGGGTTACCTGACCATATGGATTATGAAATAATGTATGCAATTAAAAGTGATCCGCCACTACCGGAATTACCCGCTCCTTTAAGTTACAATCTTGTCTTTCAAACATACGACCCCGTATTGTCCACCAACGTACGACTAAAAAATTTAAAAATTCGTATCAGTAAGAGTGGAACACTAATAAGTGAAGAGTTGACAGATGCCAATGGCCGAGCTACTATTAATGCTAGTCAAGCAACATATGATTGGGAACCATTGACATATTCTATTACGACTATATTTTCTTCGGCCAAGTGGACAATAACAAGAGACACTACATCAACAACTCCCATTCATAACACTTTGGGAACATTATCCCAGTATTATGACATCCTTGATCCCGTTGATACTATTTATTTTACATTATCATCAACATCAACAGAATTTGAAATCCATCGTGCCATTGACTATTACCGCAACGACCCGCATGAGCTCAGCAGCACAATATTGTCCAGTGAGAACAGTGTAATAATTGCTGCCTACACTTCCTCATCGCAAACTTATAATGGCCTTGAACGCTGGACCAAACCTATGAATGATCCCTACAGAGCTGTTATAGCTATATTCAATAATGGAATTAGTCTTCCGGAGTTGATGGGGACTATTTTTCATGAAATAGGTCATGCACGGAAAGATTATGCGCAAGACACATCTTTCTGCAATACATATGAACAAAAACTTATACATGACTCCTATGCGTCTTTTATAGGATATCATTTGAGTAGAAAGTATTACACTACCAAAGGTTTATATCTTGCGCCGTTCTATTATGAGACCTTTAACCAACAGTGCAGGCAGTGGTGGCCCCTAAGTTCAGAGGATATATATTCTCCGTTATTTATTGACCTGTCCGATGATTTCAACCAGAATGTTTATCGGCCTTTTTATGTAATCGATACAATCTCTGGAGTTCCAATATATGAAATTGACAGACTCGGGATTTTTATCAAATCTTTGTCTGAATTCATTACTAATTCTGCATATATGGTAAACCTTTACTTCACTCAAGCTCAATTAGATGCCTTACTTTTAAACTATTTATGATATGAAAACTCGATTGATATTTGTAATGGCTCTTATTATGATGGGAACCATTTCTTGTGAGAAAATAGGTGTCGGGAGTTGGGATGTGCCGAAGAATACCTACCAAAATTTAGTATTTCCAAAGGAAGCCACTCTTACTTTTATTTCTGAAAAAGAGGGTAAGTTGAATCTGTTATTGACTTTCGAGGTCGAAGTCGATTTTGATAAAATGGGAGATCACTGCTATTCCAATGTAAGCTTTAATCTAAGAGGCGTACCTTATGAGGTCAATGGGAAAAGACTGCGCATTTGTGCCGATAAACTACACGGCAGTATGAGTTACACCGAAGCTTATTACGGGT
>JAAYDZ010000048.1 GCA_012728975.1 Bacteroidales bacterium | reverse complement strand
TCCCGCAGGAGTTGGCAGATATCCTATCAGATCCGGAGATCACTAAAGTAGGAGCAGCCATAACTGATGACATCAGAGGACTGCAGCATTACAGAGAATTTGAGCCACAAAGATTTATAGACCTGCAGGACTTCGTCGAACAATACGGCATACTGGAGAAAAGCGTACGCAAGTTGGCGGGCATTATCCTCGGCAAAAGAATTTCCAAGGCACAGCAACTCTCCAACTGGGAAGCGCAAACACTGACTCAGGCGCAGAAACTCTACGCAGCTACTGACGCCTGGATCTGCGTTAAGATGTATAAAAAGCTCCTCGCCTCTCCCAAAGCTCCAATCAAAGAGAACGAAGTATGACACGCATCCACCTCAAGAAAGGTCGGGAAGAATCCCTTCTACGCCGCCACCCCTGGCTCTTTTCAGGTGCCATATCGCGCATCGAAGGAGAACCGTATGAAGGTGATATCGTATCTGTAATCAGTCAAAGCGGTGAATGTCTGGGCTACGGACATTTCCAGATAGGCTCCATAGCAGTGCGGATCTTGAGTTTTGATGATGCTGCGCTCTCTGCTGATTTCTGGAAAGATAGGATCTGCGCTGCCTACAGGCATAGACTATCTCTTTCTCTTAAAAACACCAACTGCTATCGTCTGGTGCACGGAGAGGGAGATATGCTCCCAGGCCTCATAGTGGATTGGTACAATGGAGTGACGGTGGTACAGGCGCATTCGGTGGGAATGTTTATAGCTTTAGATAAGATTGTAGATGCGCTTAGAGAGGTTTATGGGGAAAAGCTCAAGGCGATTTATGATAAGAGTTCGGGCACAGCGCCTTTCAAGGCGGGACTCGATCTTAACGACGGTTATCTTTATCGTAACGAAGATTTTAGCGATGAGTGTAAAGGAATTGTGACGGAGAATGGGCATAAGTTCATCGTCAACTGGGATGAGGGTCAGAAGACCGGTTTCTTCCTAGACCAAAGAGACAACAGAGCACTCGTAGAGCAGTATGCTAAAGGAAGAAATGTGCTCAATCTCTTCAGTTATACAGGGGGCTTTTCAATCTATGCGCTCGCCGGAGGAGCCGTAGAAGTGGATTCAGTGGACAGTTCATCCAAAGCAGTTGCTATGATGGAGAAAAATGTTGCCCTCAACGCCTTTTCCAACCATCGTTCTTTCTGTGAGGATGCCATTGATTTCGTCAAAAACTCGCCGAAGGACAAATATGATCTGATAATTGTGGATCCTCCGGCTTTCGCCAAACATCGCGGAGCAATAAGAAATGCACTTAGAGGCTATCAGAAACTCAATGCTGCGGCTATTTCCAAAGTAGCGTCAGGAGGTATCATCTTTACCTTCAGTTGCTCACAGGTGGTGGACAGCAACTCTTTTGCCCTTGCTGTTTTTTCAGCTGCGGCAGAAGCGGGACGCAATGTAAAGGTCCTCGACCGGCTCAATCAACCGGCCGACCATCCCGTCAATATTTTCCATCCGGAAGGCGAGTACCTCAAAGGGCTGGTACTCTACGTTGAATAATACTCTACCCTATCTGAATAGCGTTGTCTACAGCAGTGCATCGGCAAGCTGCTCAAGAGCAGGATAGTCGGTACTTTTCATACGGCTCATAATAGTAACAGTCGGCTCTACTATTGTCAGATTGGACATCTGACTGAGCATTTCATTCATAACTCTTGCCGCAGAAGGGGCCCATGAGCCATTTTCTATAATTCCTACAGTACGTCCGGTGTAACATTTAATCTGAAGCAGATGCAGGAAATTGTGCATAGGCGTAAAAACACCGCCGTCGTAAGAAGAGGCCGCAAGAACAAGTTTTTCATAACGGAATGCATCAGAAACATTGCGAGAAATATCGGTACGACATAAGTCCCTGATAAAGACATTTTCCGCCCCTTTGGACTCAAGCAACTCTTTCAGCTTTTCCGCGACCTGAATTGTACCGCCGTAAATTGAGGCCACTGCTATCATAATGCCCTTTGATTCAGGAGCATAACTGCTCCAGGTATCATAGAGTTTGATATATTTCCCAAGGTCTTCATTAATCATCGGACCGTGGAGAGGACGAATACTCTTGATGGGAAGAGTAGCGGCTTTTTTAAGGAGATTCTGCACTTGAGCACCATATTTTCCCACGATATTGATATAATAGCGCCGTGCCTCTTCAGACCAATCGGGGTCCTCGCTGCTATAGAAGCCACATTCTGAAAGTGCACCGAATTTACCGAAACCATCTGCACTGTAAAGTGCACCATCATATTCATCAAATGAAACCATAACTTCGGGCCAATGCACCATAGGCGCAGCATAGAAATGGAGTTTGTGTTTTCCCAAATCCAGAACATCCCCCTCCTTCATCGTAATACAGCGGCCGGCAATATCCGGCGTATCAAAAAACTGCTGAAGCATCTTGACAGACCTTACCCCCGTAACAATCTGAATATCGGGATATATTTCCAGTACTCTTGCAATCATTGAAGAATGGTCAGGCTCAAGGTGATGAACGACCAGATAATCAGGCCTTCTCTCTCCAAGGGCCTTTCTCAGATTTGCCTCCCACTCCTCTCCTTTTCTGACATCGGCGGTATCCATTATGGCTATTTTCTCATCCAAAATGAGATATGAGTTATAGGAAACGCCTTGCGGCACCCTGTATTGGCTTTCAAAGAGGTCAATATCAAGGTGGTCAGTGCCTATATAGATAACATCATCAGTGATTTTCTTCATAATTGCATTCCTAAATAAAAGTAAAAATTTCGCATTTGCGCTGCAAAGATAATAAATCCCTAATATTTAACGGGAATTCCCGTTATACAGCGTAGTAAAAGCGCATTCGCAAGATCAGAATAAAAGTGCTTTGCCTGCTTTTGTTTAAAAAATAGCAAACGATACCATTTAGATCGATTTTTTCTCGTTATTCTGCCATAATTATCTAAATTTGCCGAGTCAAATGTAGTGGCAGTCCCTATATTAAGTGTGCATTTGCCAACGCTTATTGTATTGAAAAACAGCTTGAACACTACCTAAGAACAGATCTGAATTCACGAATTTTATAAAGTTTACATTTAAGTTATGAAAAAAATAATTTACTCTCTCATTGCAATAATCGCATCTATGGGTTTAGCAAACGCCCAGGATGTCGTAATCATGAATAATGGTGATGAAATTAGGGCAAAAGTGCTTGAAATAACCTCAGATGAAGTTAAATACAGGTTGTACGAAGAACCCGATGGTGTTATCTATTCTGTATGGAAATCCGACATTCTTATGATTCATTATGAGTCAGGCAGAAGTGAGGTATTCACCCACAAAGTAATGCCAAGACCCTATTATTCAGGCAGAGAGCCTCTTTATGATATTAGGCCGGGCATGAAGTATCGGGAGCTGAAACATTTGTATAACCATAAGGATTACATTTCGGTATCGGGTGATCTTAATCCGGCTTGGAGCGGCGTAGCATCCTTTTTCATCCCGGGTCTTGGAGAGTGTATAAATGAAGAGTGGGGACGAGGACTGGGTAAATTCTTTGGTAGTGCTGCGCTTGTAAGTGCTGCTGCCGTATTCACACAAGTGGGTTTTTATGGCGAGGAAGGAGGACCACTTATAATTGCAGCCGCTTGCTATGCAGGTGCTTTAGGACTCAATATTTGGAGTATTGTAGATGCCATAAGGATAGCTAAAGTGAAGAATATGTATGAACAGGACCTGAGGCAAGTTTATTCATTTAACCTTGATCTATATCCCTCAGTCAACTGCATACAAATGGGCAATACAATGCAGCCCACAGTTGGATTTACCCTTGCGTTGCAGTTTTAAAAAGCATTCATTTGGCACCCGAGCCCACTCCCGATACTATCATCTTTCGAAGCCTTTAGAATCAAGTAGCAATAGTTAAAAACGGACAGCTATGAAAGAAATATTACTTTACAAAAGCAATGATAGTATTGTCGCAAACAGGATTGTCAACATCCTGGATGTCAACAATATTGCCTATCGTCAGCACGATGAGACCATGGACAAACGGCCGGGGGCTTACGGACCAATTCCGGGTATTTCCATATATGTATTTGAAAAAGATTACGACAGGGCACTGGAGTTGATTGATCCTGTTATCAAGGATAACACTAAAGGTCCGCAACCATTTTGCCCCAAATGCGGCAGCAAAGAGGTTGAAGTCATTCCCCGCCCCAAGTCCACCAAAGTTGTTATACTGCTTGCCGTCCTTTTATTCCTGATTCCCGGGCTCTATTTTGTCTATTCCAGGAATCTGGACATAAGATCCGGCACCCTTGATATTATTGCAATAGTACTGCTCCTCTCCAGCATCGCACTAATGGTTATAAGCAAATACCAAAACGTCAACCACCAGTGCAAGAAGTGTGGTAAGAAGTTTAATCATATATAACGAAGCGACTGCATCTTACAGAGAACAATTATAATTTCACCATAATTATAATTAAACCTCTCTTAGCATCACGAAGTCTAATACTAGTGCAATCCTGCAGAGAGATAATAAGACTTTACCGATGGGTAAGATCTTTTATCTGTGAAGAAGCATTTCGAAGTTGCAACAACTTCGACAAAAAGTATAATGCCTAATTGAATATCTTTTGATAAATGGTAAAATATCCCATATTTGTCCTATCTAAAATGAGAAAGGAACTCAAATTCATAGTAATTTTAACTTTTCTGGTTTTCACCCATATTGTGAGCCATGGCCAAACTTCGTGTACGGTTAGTGGAACGGTAGTTGACAATAATAATTTACCCGTGCAATATGCATCAGTTGTTGCGTATGAATCAGGAAGGCTGTTGACGGGAGCTATGACAGGTGAGAATGGGGAGTTTTCATTTAAAATAAACCGCAGTACTGAGGAACATCTGCTTGTAATAGAATTTATCGGATACGCTAAGAGAGAAGTTAGTTTCAAACCTGAGAGGTCATCATTACACCTGGACAAAATTATTATAAAAGAAGATGCAGTTCTTCTTGGCGAAGCTGTTGTGACCGCTAAGAGGGATGCAGCCAAGTCCTCGGTTGAGCATACCGTGATCCACGCTTCTGCAAATATGAGTTTCGAAACAGGATCGGCTCTCGACATACTCCGTACATCTTCATCTGTGACACTGGTAAATGATGCCATTTCAATCAGAGGTAACAGAAATATCCTCGTACTTCTGGATGGAGTTCCTACCACAGTCGGAGACCTTGCAGTGATTCCGGCAGCTAATATCAAAAACATTGAAATAATTACCAGTCCCGATGCTTCATACGACTCCGAAGGTACCGGCGGCATCATAAACATAGTCTCCAAAAGGAATGTTGTAAAAGGATTTAGCGGGGTAATTTCAGCAAACTACGGCTTCAACCACTTTGTAACAGGCAATTTGGCCCTGTCATACAGCAAGCCCAAGACTTCCTGGAGGTTTAATTACAACACGAAATATGAAGACGATATCGTCAATACGACCTTAAATCGCCTGATACACGAAAATGGCAATCAGACCTACCAGCAGATGAGAGCCACCAGATATGTGTACAACAATAATATCGGAATCGGTACTGACTTAAGAATTAACGAAAAGAATATCCTTAGTATTGACCTAAAATCCATGCTGCCAAGACATAACATAAAGCAAGACTTAGATAATCAATACATTAAGGCGGGAATAGAGAGTAAGGAGAAGAGGCGCAAAGATGTTACATGGAACAGGGAAAACATAGAAGGAAAGATATCATACCGACATATCATAAAGCCGGACACCTCTGATCTGACAATTAGCGGTTCCATATCCAGAACATGGGGACACAGACCCTCTTACTATTTCCTGGAAGGAGCTGAGATAAATTGTTCTGATTCCGGAGGAAGCCCCTTCATAACCTCACTTCAGGCAGACTTTAAACAAAAGATAAGTTCCGGCACACTATCAGCCGGAGCGAAATTGACATATAGGGACAATCACATCTATCACCGATTCTATTCAAATGAGAATGGGGAGTGGAATTATTCGGAGACATTCAGCAACGACTTACACCATACGGAGCTTGTAAACGCAGCTTACATTTTGCTATCATCAAAAAAAGGTAAATTTACTTATAAAGCAGGATTAAGAGGAGAGTTCAGTACTGTCACATTGGAAAGTAACCGGGAAAGACTAGAAGAGAGAAATAACGATTTATTTATTGCTCCGAGTTTATCCGGGACATATAATCTTACAGGGAATCAAGAGATTGCCTTTGCTTTTACACGCCGTATCGGAAGGCCCATCTACCCTCAGTTAAATCCCTATATGAGCATGGTGGATGCCTCGACTTTTGAGCAGGGCAACATGAAGCTAAGACCGGAGAAGTCTTCAAAACTGGACCTTGGCTACACTCTTAAAAGCAGATATGTGCAATTATTTGCGGATGCCTATTTGAACTATACCACGGGCTACATTTCACAGATAACGAAAATATCGGATGGTCTGCTTATCACGACCTACATAAACGGTACTTCGGACTTAAAGAGCGGAACGGAAATTTCACTTAAATTGCTTCCTTGCGGATGGATTTCCGCTACACTGAGTACAAACACCTTCTATGTTGACACCAGAGGCAACTTTGCAGGGGCTGAAATAAATAACAGAGGTTGGTCAAACAACAGTAATTTGCTCGTTGATTTCCTGATTGGAAAATCTACTGATATCCAGATACAATATTTTATTACCACTCCGCAATATTTTCCTCAACTAACGACATCACTCACACATCATATGAATGTCGGATTGAAGCAGACATTCCTGAAGGGGGCTATGAGCCTATCCTTACTCTTAACTGATGTTTTCAACACATATAAATGGCAAGTGCAGTCGAGCAACAAGATCTTTGACTTGACAAACATAAGCACCATGAAGAGCAGAATGTTTTGGATAGGGATTTCATACAACTTCAACTCCTTTAAACAGAAGAGTGGGGAAACGCGATCAGAGAGTGACAGAACCCTCATTAAATTATGATTATAGTGAGTGTGGAGTGGTGCAGGGTTCGAGGTACGACCTGATAAGCACAATTATTCGGAGTGAAACGACCTCGCAGCGCTTCTGCGCTGCTTTGGTTCCCTGAGGGAACCATTAAAAGGAGGGGTAGATAAGGAGCGAAACGAAGTGGAGCGACTGGCACCTCCACAAAGGAAAAAGCGACCAAATGGTCGCTTTTTCTATTTCTTTGTGGAGGTGCCTGGCGGATTCGAACCGCCGTAAACGGTTTTGCAGACCGCTGACTAAGCCACTCATCCAAGGCACCGGATTTGGGGATACAAATATAGCCATTATTTTGAAGAATCCAAC
>JAAYDZ010000003.1 GCA_012728975.1 Bacteroidales bacterium | reverse complement strand
GTGTGAAAATATAGGTAATGGTGCCTTCTTGGGAGATGGCGCTGCTGGTGTTGAATTTGGCTTTGAGAGCGGCTTCCTTTGCGGCCTCCCAGAGGGTTCTGTTTGTAACTGTGGTACCTGCAACGCCTGGTTGTGCAGAGGTCACATTGCCATTTTTATCCACCATTATCTTTACCACCACACGGCCAGAGGCCTGCACGGAATATTTGGGGAGAGGTAGGGAGCCCATTAAGGAGCGTCCTTTGAGCTGAGCACTGGGAGTGCCATCTGTAGAGCCAAGCCGGGTATTGCCTTGGGCATGGCCTGCCGTAAGATTGTCCGAAGGAGTCTCTGCTGTCTGAGGTGCGAGTGTGTCCTTCTTATCGTTGCTGGCTGTGGGGAAGAGAGCCCTGCGGTTGATCTCCTTGCGCGGCGGTTCGGGTATCTCCACATCACCATCATCACCGACTGTAGCTTCTAGAGCCTCGTTGCTCTTTGTTCCTTCTACCGGACCTTCGGAGCGCTGTACAAGCCTTACCTCCTCTTCAGGGTTGGGGTTTGGAGTTCTGGGTTCAATGCCTGCAGCCACTTCTATGGGCTTAGGCTCTTCTTCAGATAGAAAATCCATAAGAATTGCCTGCTCTTCGGGAGGTGGATAGTTGTATTTGAGTCCGGAGCCGACACCAATAAAGAGCAGGGCGATATGGAATATCGCCGTCAGTCCTATGCCGAACATATTGGATTTGCCGTCTTTGCTTCCGGAACTCATTTTCAGTCTGTTATTATTCAGGCGAGGTCGCCATTATTACTTTAAATTTGTTTCGCTTCGCAATGTTCATCAATGCCACTACTTCCTTAATGGGAACGGTTTCGTCGGCATAGATGGAAAAAGTCGGGTCATCTTCCCCCTGAAGTAGATTGATGACACTTCCCTCAATCTGGTCAAAGCGGATAGGCATCTGGTTACCGTTGATGTGGTAAGAGACCATGTTCTGCTCGGGATAGTGCTTTATGGAGACGCTGACTGTGGCCTTGGCAGACACCTGTCCTGTACTCTTGGGCAGCAGGAGCTTGAGAGCGTTGGGATTGACCAGTGTAGATGTTATCAGAAAGAATAGCAGCAGCAGAAAAACAATGTCCGTCATTGATGACATCGAAAATGATGCTTCTACCTTGGTTTTTCGTTTTATGGCCATAACCGGATCAATAAATGGTTGAGTCCTGTCTGGACTGTAATGTGTCAAGAAGATCGATGGTGACATTTTCCATCTTGAATACCACATCTGATACTCTTGCAGTTAGGTAGTTGTAGGCAAAAAAGGCCATAATGCCAACTATCAGACCGCCCACAGTGGTAACCATAGCTGTATATATACCTCCGGAGAGGAGAGTAATGTCTATGTTGTTGCCTGCCTGAGACATATTGAAGAATGCCTGGATCATACCCATTACCGTACCAAGAAATCCGATCATAGGTGCACCGCCGGCTATGGTAGCCAGGAAGGGAAGTCCTTTCTCGAGCTTTGCAACTTCGAGGTTGCCGACATTCTCTACTGCTGTTTGTATGTCTGTAAGGGGTTTGTCAACCCTTTCGATCCCTTTCTCTACCAGCCTTGCAATCGGAGAAGAGGTTTTTTTGCAAAGACCTAGAGCAGATTTGATTTTACCGTCCAGGATGTAATCGTTTATGTCTTTCATAAAGGTCTTACTGATTTTTCCGGCTCTTCTGATGGCCCACCATCTTTCACCAAAAATATAGATACCTATTATGGAGAGTAGTGCGAGCACAATCATCAGCCATCCACCTTTGATCGCCATATCAATCAAGGAAAAGGTGAGTTCTTCCTGCACTGGGGCAACTGCGCCCTCAATTACTTCAGTGCTTGTTTGTAGAAATGTAAAAAGCATAAATTTATCTGTTTTTATTTTTTATTGTTTTCAAAAAGCGGATAGGGATATCTAACCTCCTTTAGGAAAAGCGCATGGCCGGGAACTGACTGTCCTGCCTTACAGCGCTCTTTTTCCTCTATCAGTTGTGTAATCCATTCAGGTTCTCTTTTGCCTCTGCCGACATCCAAAAGTGTGCCAACCATAGCCCTGACCATATTTCTCAAAAAACGGTCCGCAGTAACTTCAAAGCATAGATGTGTTTTATCAATCCGTCCCCATAGAGCCGATGTGACAGTGCAAATGGATGTATTGTTGTCGCTGCCGACTTTTTCAAAACTGGAAAAATCCTTTGTTCCGAGCAGATGTTGTGCGGCAATGTTCATCCTTTCCATATCAAGGCGATGTCTGTAGTGATATGAAAAAATGGCAAAAGGGTCCTTTTCGGTGTGGACATAATAACTGTATGTACGGCTTATGGCATCAAAACGGGCGTGGGCATCATCAGCAACCTGACAAATATTCTGGGCTATGATGTCCGAAGGTAGAATGGCATTTATTTTGCGTAATATCTCCTTTGGCTTCTTAGTGCATTCCGCTGAAATGTCGAAATGGGCTATGAATACTTTGGCATTGACTCCGGCATCCGTTCTTCCGGCACCTATGACAGAAATTGTTTCTCCAGTTGCAAGGGTCAGTGCCCTCTCCAGAACGGCCTGCACGGAAATAGCATTTTTCTGGATCTGCCATCCGCTATAAGCACCGCCGTTAAAAGAGAGTGAAACAAAGAGCCGCATTGGAAAAAATATATTAATTTTGTAGTTTACAAATCACAAAAATACAAAAATATTCAATTTATAAACATATGGACAGCGTAAACATCAAAGAACTCAACGACCGCATAGAACGCGAAAGTGCCTTCGTCGATATTGTTACGATGGAGATGAACAAGGTCATTGTGGGTCAGAAACATCTAGTGGAGAACCTACTGATTGGACTTCTGGCCGATGGCCATATTCTCCTCGAAGGCGTGCCTGGTCTTGCTAAGACTTTGGCTATCAATACTCTCGCATCCATTGTGGATGCAAAATTCAGCAGAATACAGTTTACCCCGGACCTTTTACCGGCAGACGTTATCGGTACGCTCATCTATAGTCAGAAGAGTGAACAGTTCCAGATTAAGAAGGGTCCCATCTTTGCCAACTTCGTACTTGCAGATGAGATCAACCGTTCACCCGCAAAAGTGCAATCCGCATTGCTCGAGGCGATGCAGGAGCGTCAGGTGACTATAGGTGATGACAGTTTTTCTTTGCCACAACCTTTCCTCGTGATGGCAACGCAGAACCCCATTGAACAGGAGGGTACCTATCCTCTACCGGAGGCTCAGGTAGACCGATTTATGCTTAAAGTGGTTGTGAGTTACCCCAAAAAGGAGGAGGAGAAACTCATTATTCGCATGAACAATTCAGGAACTTTCCCGAAACCCTCTACAGTGCTCAAGCCCGAGGATATTGTTCGTGCCCGTGAAGTGGTCAGAGATGTATATATGGACGAAAAAATAGAAAAATATATAGTTGACATCGTTTTTGCCACTCGTTATCCTGAAGAATATAATTTGCCTAAACTGAAGGACATGATTGCGTTTGGCGGCTCTCCCCGTGCAAGCATATCATTATCGTTGGCAGCCAAGGCTTATGCATTTATCAAGCGCAGAGGCTATGTTATTCCTGAGGATGTAAGGGCGGTTTGCTATGAGGTACTAAGACACAGAATTGGACTGACCTATGAGGCTGAAGCCGAAAATGTGACCACAGAGGCCATTATTGCCGATATCCTGAATGCAGTGGAAGTTCCATAGTAGATAATTGTTGATGGAAACAGATTTGTTGAAAAAAGTAAGGAAGATTGAGATAAAGACCCGCGCTTTGTCTCATCAGATATTTGCAGGCGAGTACCACTCCGCCTTCAAAGGGCGAGGTATGGCTTTCAGTGAGGTACGTGAGTACCAATACGGCGACGATGTGCGCAGTATGGACTGGAATGTCACTGCTCGTCTTAGGACCCCTTACATTAAGGTTTTCGAAGAGGAGAGAGAACTTACTGTGATGCTTATGATAGATGTGAGCGGCTCAAGGGCCTTCGGTACTGTTGGGAAGTCCAAAAAGGACCTGATGGCTGAGATTGCTGCGGTGCTTTCATTTTCTGCGTCAATCAACAACGACAAGGTCGGGGCCCTCTTTTTCAGCAGTAAGGTGGAGAAGTTTATCCCTCCCAAGAAGGGGCGCAGCCATTTGTTGAGGATTATCAGGGAAATTCTCGAATTCAAGCCACAGGAGAAGGGAACCGACATAGGTGAGGCATTACGCTATCTTACCAACGCCATCAAAAAGCGTTGCACAGCGTTTCTGCTCTCAGATATGCTGGATACAGATGAAAATACATCCCCGCGTTATGAGGAGGCTATAAAGATTGCTGCAGGACGCCATGATCTTTCGGTAATCAATATATACGATCCCCGAGAAAGAGAGATACCTGATGTCGGCCTGATAAGGATACGTGATGCAGAGACAGGCCATGGCATGTGGGTTGACTCCTCTTCTTCTAAGGTGCGTCGCAGCTTCGCACAGTGGAATAGGGATCTTTATCAAGAGACAATCCATCTGTTGCGCAAGTATAAGGTGGATAATGTTAGCATCGGCACCAACCAGGATTATGTCAAGGAGCTGATTTCGTTTTTCAAAAACAGAGCTTGATGAAAAGAAGATATTTATTGACCATATTTACACTCTTTTTTTGTGCGATCTCGCTATTCGCTCAGAATGCCGGCGAGCCGCAGTACAAATCTGTGCTCAGCAGGGATTCCATTCTTATAGGTGATCAGATTGAGTGGAAAATTCCCGTCAGAATATCTGAAGGGGAGGATTATTATATAGAAAGACCGGATGAGCCGGTAGCTCCCGGAGTTGAGACTATCAAGGGATTCCACATAGATACTCTCTCTTTCAGAAGAGGAAAGCTAGAAGTTGAGGGGAGAATGACCCTTACGGCATTTGACAGTGGAAGTTATTTCCTACCGCCGGTGATTGTCCATATTGAGAGAAGTGACGGCTCAGTCGATACCCTCTTTTATGACGGACCTATACTCGACGTCAATACCATTCAGATAGATACTGCCACATTTGTCCCCTTTGATATAAAAGGACAGATAAAATATCCTGTCACCTTTTCAGAAATACTCCTCTGGGGCGGTATAGTGCTGATTGCAATTGCCGTTATATGGTTTATCGTACGCTTTGTTAAAAGGGCTAAAGAGGGGCGTTCTTTCTTCGGACGTCCGATAGTCAAGGATCCTCCACATATAGTTGCATTACGTTCTCTTGAGAAGATACGCGGCCAGAAACTTTGGCAGAACAACCGACATAAGCAATTTTATACGGCGGTAACTGATACTCTGCGCAAATATATCAGCGATAGATATGATATCACAGCAATGGAGCAGACCTCAAACGAGATGTTTGAGGAACTGAAAGACAAAGAGATTGATCCTCAGTTGATGGAACGCCTTAGGGAGCTCTTTACTACGGCGGATTTTGTCAAGTTTGCAAAACACACCCCCTCTATTGGGGAGAATGAGGAAGCAATCCCTACTGCAGTGAGATTTGTCAATGCCACTTTCTTGCAGGAAATTGAAAAAGAAAAGGAGGAGGAGAAGTAGCCCATGTTTTTTGAATATCCATATCTGCTTTGGCTGGAGCTTATACTCATCCCGCTTACAGCCCTTTACATCTGGAGGGAATACAAAGGTGCTTCGCCATCCATGTTGGTTTCAGATTCCACCCCATGGAAGGCAAAGGGAGGTTCGTTCAAAAAAGTGCTGCGCCATCTACCATTCGTGTTGAGGATGATTGCGATTGCTGCTATCATCGTGGCTATTGCACGTCCGCGCACCTCGGAAACCTTCGAGACTGTGGATACCGAAGGTGTGGACATCGTGCTTACAATGGATATCTCCACTTCGATGCTTGCCCGTGATTTTAAACCTGACCGTATCGGTGCTGCAAAGGATATTGCAATAGAATTCGTAGCCTCAAGGCCTACCGACCGTATTGGTATAGTGGTCTTTGCCGGTGAAAGTTTTACCCAGTCTCCGCTCACTACTGACCGTGTAACTCTGATCAACCTGATGAAGGAGATAGAGACCGGACTGATTGAGGATGGTACTGCTATCGGAAACGGACTTGCCACAGCGGTTGCGCGACTCAAGGACTCCGATGCCAAGAGCAAGGTAGTAATATTGCTTACAGACGGTGTCAATAACCGTGGTGAAATTGCCCCTCTTATGGCTGCTGAGATAGCCAAAACTTATAATATCCGGGTATATACTATAGGAGTGGGGGCAATGGGCACAGCACCTTATCCGGTAATGACCCCCTGGGGGGTTCGCCTACAGGATATAGAGGTGGAAATAGACGAGAAACTCCTTCAGGAGATAGCCGCCCAGACCGGTGGAAAATACTTTAGGGCTACTGATAATACCAAGCTGCTTGAGATTTACGGTGAGATTAACGCCATGGAGAAGAGCAAGACCACAGTGGACAGTTTCCCGATCTATACGGAACTATTTATGAGGTACGCGGTGATAGCACTGCTGGCTCTTTTGGCGGAACTTTTATTCAGATTGTTTGTAATAAGGAGGATACCATAGAATGATACACCTTGCACAAGGAGAATATCTGCTCCTCTTACTCATAATACCCTTCCTATTCATTTTTTACGGAATCTCACTTCGTATCAAGAAAAGGAGGATTGCCAAACTCGGAGATACGGCACTTGTGTCCAAACTAATGCCAGATGTCTCCAGGGGCAGGGGATGGTTTAAAATTACTCTGTTTGCCATTGCCTGGTTCTTTTTCGTACTGGGACTTGTAAGACCCCAGCTTGGAGCTCGTCTCAAGGAGAGACAGAGCAAGGGAGTTGAAGTGATGGTGGCGCTTGACGTTTCCAACTCAATGCTTGCAGAGGATTACTCTCCCAACCGTCTTGAGCGGTCCAAACTTGCCATAGAACGATTGGTGGACCGTCTTCATGGTGACCGCATCGGATTGATTCTCTTTGCGGGTCAATCCTTCGTTCAGCTACCTATCACTACCGATTATGTCTCTGCCAAGATATTTCTCAATAGCATTACCACCGGTTCGGTGCCGATACAAGGTACTGCGTTGGCAGATGCCATAGCCACTTCTGCTCGCAGTTTCAGCACTCAGAGTGAAAACAGCCGCGCAATTATTGTCATTTCCGATGGAGAAGATCATGAGGGTGATGTTATGGAGGTGGCCCGTACTGTGGCTGAGAGTGGCATCAGGATCTATTGCATAGGTGTGGGGTCGCCTGAGGGTAAACCCATTCCTATGGATGGAGGGTTGTTAAAGGATAGGGATGGGGAAATAGTGGTGACCCGCCTGGATGAAAATACACTTAGAAAGATAGCCGATATAGGAGATGGTCTATATGTGCGTGCCGGCAACAGCGAATTTGGTCTAAATCCTATTATTGACCACATTAAGGAGATGGATAAACAGGAGTTTCAGTCTGTGGTGTTTGAGGATTTTGACGAGCAGTATATGTACTTCTTTGGCATCGCACTCTTTTTCCTGATACTAGAACTGCTGATTTCCGAGAGGAAAAGCCGCAGACAATTGTTCAAAATGGAGGATAAATGATGAAAAGGTTAGTTTTGATATTATTAACGCTTATTCTGACAGCTGTGGTAACCTTTGCGCAGACCGAGCGTTCCCAAGTACGTCGGGGAAACAGGGATTTCCGCAAGGAAAAGTACCAGGAGGCTGAAATAAACTACAAAAAGGCTCTTGTAACCGATTCGCTTTCCAATGCAGCCGGCTACAATCTTGGCAACACTTTTTTCCGGATGGAAAACTTTACCGAAGCGGATAAATACTACTCTTCGGTGGCAGATTCCCTTGGAAAAGAGAGCCGCGGTTCCGATATGTACCACAATATGGGCAATTCGCTGCTCAGTCAGAAAAAATATGCCGAGGCTATAGAGGCTTTCAAGAATTCCCTACGCCGTAATCCTGATGATATGGAGACAAAGTCCAACCTTGCATATGCACAGAAGATGCTACAGGACCAACAGCAGAATCAAGACCAAAATCAGGACCAAAACCAAGACCAAAACAAGGATCAAAATCAAGATCAAAACCAGGATCAAGATCAGAACAAGGACCAAAATCAGAACGATAATAAGGATCAGAACAAAGATCAAGATCAAAATCAAAATAAGGACAATAATCAAGATCAAAACGATCATGACAACAAACAGGACCAGCGCGATGGAGAGACTCCTCCTCCCAAAATAACTCCACAAGCCGCTCAGCAGATGCTACAGGCGATTCAGGAGAAGGAAAAGGAGACTCAGGAGAAGGTCAAGAAAGAAAAAGCCCTTTTGTTGAAATCAAAACAGAAAGAAAAAAACTGGTAATCATACCGGATGAGATAAATTATGAAACGAATACTGACATTTCTCTTTTTATTGTTGTTTTCAACCAAAGTTGCCTTGGGCCAGGGGCTTACTGTTGAGGCCCCGAGCGTGGTAGCTATGGATGAGACATTCAGGTTGGTCTTTACTTCGGACGGTAAGATGTCGGACTTTAACTGGCCGGGAAGTGATGATTTCAATGTAGTATGGGGCCCGCAAAAAGGTACTTCCAGTAGTGTAAGCATCATCAACGGAAAACGAACTTCCACTCATAAAGAGACAGTGACATATCTGCTCCAGGCCAAAGGAGAAGGCAGGTTTACCATACCGGTAGCAACCGCTATCATAGACAAGCAGCAGTACAGTACGCGTAGCGTCACTATAGAGGTGGTCGGTAGTCAGCAGGAGAGACAAACCCAGGATCAGCAGGCTGACACGCAGCAGAGTCAGAGTGATTCAAAGGTGCAAAGTGCCTCGTCCGACGATATTTTCCTCAGATTGACGCTTAATAAACGCAATGTGGTCAAAGGTGAGCCTATTATTGCCACACTCAAGCTATACACCAGGGTGGATATCGCTAGTTTTGAGGATGTGAAGTTCCCCACCTTCAACGGCTTCTGGAGCAGAGAGATTGATACACCGCAGAATATAACATTCAATAGGGAGAATGTGGACGGCACTATCTACAATGCAGCTTTGCTTCGTCGATATATGCTTATTCCCCAGCAGACAGGTAATATTAAGATTGAGTCTGCGGAGATGATATGTGTGGTTAGGGTACGTGCCAGCACCACCGGTCCGAGAAGCATTTTCGATGATTTTTTTGACAATTTTCAAACAGTCAGAAAACGCCTTTACACTCCCGAGACTATAGTTACGGTAAAAGCCTTACCGTCTGCCCCGGCCTCTTTCGGCGGCGGAGTCGGAGATTTCAAGATCAGTGCATCATTAAGTAAAGATAGCCTTACTGCACACGAGGCTGCTTCTCTAACGATTACAATCAACGGAACCGGTAATATTTCAATGTTAGAAGCCCCAAAAGTTGAGTTTCCGTCCGATTTTGAACTCTATGATGTAAAGACTACCGAAAAGGTTTCATATGATGGTACTTCTGGCAGCAAGACATTTGAATTTCCATTTATACCACGCAGTCACGGTGATTTTGAAATCGCTCCGATTGAATATTCATTTTATGACCTCTCAAGCAAACAGTACAGGACTCTTAATACGGGCGTTCTCCCCGTCAAGGTGGGACGTGGTAGTGGTATAGAAGATGGAGGAGTGGTAATGCCAGGTGTCACCCGCCAGAGTGTGAAGAACCTTGCTGAAGATATTAGATATATATCGACCGGTACACCTTCGCTGAGGGATAAAGGGCGTTTCTTTGCGGGATCCCTGTATTTTTATGGATTGATTGCACTTTTCATTCTACTATTCTTCGCAGTAGGCGCAATTTTGAAAAAAAGAGCTGCACTCCGCACAGATGTGGTAGGAACCCGCAACCGCAGAGCCAAAAAAATGGCTCGTGCACGTCTACGACAGGCGGACACCTATCTCAAACAGGGGCTTAGTGGCGCATATTATGAAGAACTTCACAAGGCGATGCTCGGATATGTATCTGACAAACTGACTATTCCGGTAGCGGATCTTTCCAAAGAGAGAATCTCCTCATCCCTTACGGAAAAGAGTGTTCCTGAACAATTAATAACCCGATTCATCTCCATCCTTGACAGATGTGAATTTGCAAGATACGCTCCCGATTCAGAAACTGCTGAGATGGAGAGTCTTTACAATGAAGCTGTGAGTGTTCTTTCAGAAATCGAATCAAAATTGAAAATTGCAACCAAACGTCCAGGGAGTTCTGCAACATTAATTATTGCAGCACTTCTTTGTATCAGCCCCCTTGTCACCTCCGCTCAGGAAAGCGTCGATGATCTCTGGAAAATGGCAGCTGATTACTACGCTGAAGAAGACTATATTAACGCGCTTAACTTTTACCTGATGATAGAAGGAGAGCAGAAGGTCTCTCCTGATCTCTACTACAATATTGCCAATAGCTATTTCAAGAGTGGTGATAATTCCCATGCAATTCTCTACTATGAGAAAGCGCTCAAACTCGACCCTTCACATGATGATGCGGCGCACAACTTGGCTATTGCGCAGAGATTTACTCTTGATAAGATAGATGTCTTGCCTGATCTGATCCTCGTAACCTGGGTGCGCAATGTCAAATACCTTTTTTCGGCAGATGTATGGGCCTGGATTTCAATAGTACTGGCATTTGTGGTGTTCATGTTGATGCTTGGATTCAGATTTGGATCTTCGCTTCGCGGTCGTAAAGCCTCTTTTGTGCTTGCTTGTGTTGGTCTGTTATTTGCCATTATAGCATTTACATTCTCAATAAGTGAGAAAAATGATGCGATCAAGGAGGATTCGGCAATAGTTATGTCACCCGTATCTTCCGTAAGAAGCTCACCCGGAGAGGCAGGAAAGTCCATTTTTGTACTTCACGAGGGCACTAAGGTCTCTTTGCTTGATGAGTTAGGTGACTGGACAAGAATTGAACTTTCTGACGGACGTCAAGGCTGGATTGCTGCTGAGAGCATCAGTAAAATCTAATTTTGTACGGAATGAAAAGAATTCTTCTGATACTATCTGTTGCTTTGGCAGCAGTAATGCCTCTTAGAGCCCAGTATTATTTTGCTACGCAAAGCGGGTCGCAGGTGACTTACAGGATTTACGACAGTAAAGGCGACCTACGTGGGTATTATGATGAAACTGTCAAAAGTATCAATGCTGAGTCGCTGGACGATATTTCTGTGGTTTTAGAACAGGTCTTTTTTGATAAGAATGGTCAACATCTCCTTAAAGACAAGTCCTCGAATTTATCTCTTTATATCAAAGAAGGAGAGGTTACTGCTCAGCTCGAGACCATCAAAAAAGGACTGACAACACAGGACCTTATGGTAAGAGGTTGTGTTATATATGTTCCTTCAGATATCAAGTCTGGCGATAAACTCCCCGACAGAACTCTGTCAATCAAAATCGGCAAAATTGGCGGCACTATCTATCTTACGGAGCGCAAAGTGCTCGGAATGGAGAGTGTGACAGTACCGGCAGGGACATTTCAGGCTGCCAAAGTACAGGAAAAACAGAAAACCAGAGTGGCAATAGTCACAGAAGAAGTGACTATAATTACCTGGATGGTAAAAGACCTGGGCTGCGTAAGACAGGAGTCTTACGATAGTAAGGGGCGCCTTGTACAGACTATTGAGATGGTTAAAAAGTGACGGACAACATTGTCACGACTCCATCCATTGTTGAAATCAAGAGTTTGTCCTGACCGAGAGGTTCAATAGAGTTGATCAATGCGACGGAAATCTTGTACTTCCAAACAAGGTTTCCGTTTTTGCTGTCAAAGCAGAAGATATTGCCTTTGTCGGTGGGGACAAGGAGCATCTCTCTACCATCTTTCAAAAGGATTGTAGCGGCCGGAGTGGGTGCTATGTCGTAGCCCAGACCACTTTGAATGCTCCATTCCAGACGGGTTTCATCCGATAAGGTTGACCAGCACTGTATGGAATTGAACATATTCTTTACAAAAATTTTTGATCCATCTTTTGAAAGTGCTATCGATTCACGTCCACCGTCAACTGTCCAGATCCCTTTTCCGGTACGGGCGTCGATTGCGTGACATTTCCTGTCGGGAGTAACTATGAAAATCCTTCCGTTGCTTTTTACCGGCCAGACTGCCGCCGGGGAGAACATTCTGCTACCCTTATTTCGCCATATCCACTGCTCTTTTCCTGTAGCCGGATCCAGGGAGTAAAGGGAATTGCCCCAATCTCCGAATACGATCTGTTCTTTGTCTGCAAAGGGTTTGCACTCTACAAATCCTTTCACCGATTTATACTCCCATATAAGTTTGCCTCTGCGTAGGCTCAAAGCCCTGAATATATTGTCAGAAGCACCGATATAGATTACTTTGTCCATAATAACGGGAGAACCTAGTACAGACTTATTGCACTTATATTTCCATAAAAGTTTGCCTTTGCGAAGATTCAGACAGTAGATATAACCATCTGTGGAGCCGATGACTACTCTTGAGCCCGATATTGCCGGTGTCGAAAAAACTTTGCCTCCGGTAGCGAAACTCCACTTTAGTGCACCTGTAGCTGTATCCAGCGCCTTTACAACTCCTTTTGTGTTGGCATATAGCACATATTTGCCTGAATGTACCGCACCGCATCCGATATCACTCTCATCCTGGATTTCCCAAATCGTTTTTACCTGAGGATACTCGCGGTTGACATCGAAGGTCATCCATGGAAAATTCGCCGGAAGCGCATATTTATTATTTCTTCCCGATGCCATATCAGGAGTGAATTGCGGTTCTGGAAACATCTCTCTGGTGTACCAGACTTTGCCGGTTTTTCCACCTTTGCCATTACCATCAGCTGCCTTGCGTTCGTTGATGGAGATACGATTATTACTTATGGTTACAATATTGTATCCAACATGGCCGTTACGTCCGGCTGCGGGAGCCCTTCCCAGCACTCCGGGTACACCATCATAGTCGAGTACCGTATTGCGATGCCAATGGCCACCCATTACAAGCTGGATGTTTGTCTGTTTAAGAGCATTGAGGACCTGGAAATAGTTAAGCATCGAGGTGTCTTGAGGGTAGTGGTTGACGAATATCACAGGCTGCTCGCGGGGAGTAGCTTTTGCGATAGAATCGAGCCACATAAGACTCTCGTGGGGTAACAATGCCGGGGCCATTCTCATATTTGGGCCGCTGTTGCTGCCGAGAAATTTGATGCCTCCTGACTCAAATTCAAAATTTTCATATCCGAATACCTTTGCGAAGGTGTTACAGCCACTTTCCGACCATTTTGAGTCGTGGTTGCCGGCTACTATATAATAGGGAATCTCCAGTTTATCGATAATCTCTTTTGCAAGAAAAATCTCTTCGTCGTTTCCAAATTCCGTGATGTCACCGGCGAAAATGACAAACTGAAGTTCTTTCTGCAAGTTATTGATATCATTGATGCATTGCACAAGGTCATTATTGGTGCCGGAGCCTTCGGCAATGTGCGTATCCGCGATGAAGGCAAACTTCACAGTAGAGGTTTGCGCAGTAAGCATCAGAGCAGAGAGGCAAAGTACTGCAAGGAATATGATTCTTTTCATATGGTTATTCATGATTATTATTCCATTGGTATTTCTTCTCCAGCGGTCTGACTCCGGACATATGGAGCAACCTGCCTGCAAATGAGTCCGCAAGATCTTCGATAGTTGTCGGATTGTGATAAAAAGAGGGTGAGGCGGGGCATATTATTGCGCCTGCATGAGTCAAAAGTTTCATATTATGAATGTGGATGAGGCTCAAGGGGGTTTCGCGAGGCACAACGATCAGCTGTCTTCGTTCTTTGAGCTGTACATCTGCAATCCTGGAGATGGCGTCTGAGGCAAGTCCGCCGGCTATTCTGGCGAGCGCTCCCATAGAACAGGGGAGTACCAGTAGCGTATCAGCAGCGGCCGACCCGGAGCAAAAAGGAGCGTCGAAGTTCTCATTCGAAAGAAGGGAGGCGCCGCACTCAGATATTAGTTCTTCGGGGTCATATTCCAGCTCCCTCAACCATATGTTGCGTGCGGTATCGGTGAGTATAACGCTGAGCGAAATATCCTGTAATTTGGCACATCCGCGAATATAGCGTTCCGCATAGATTGCTCCGCTGGCACCCGTGATACCGAGTACTATCTGCCTCTTATTGCTCATTTAGAAGCTCTTTTTTAAGTTTTTCCATACCGGTTGTAGCCTTCTCTACAAACTGCTTGAGTCGTGAATGATGGAGTCCGGAAGGTTTGGGGTCGATCAGATAGATAGGTATGCCTGCAGGGGCGTAGTGAATCAGTCCCGCAGCAGGATAAACAACCATAGAGGTGCCTACAATTATCAAAACATCGGCTTTAGAAACAACTCTGACTGCTTTTTCTATCATTGGTACTGCCTCGCCGAACCATACGATGTGCGGGCGTAATTGCACCCCGCGACTATCTTTGTCGTTTATGTTCAAATCAGCATAACCAATATCTATCGCATCCATATCATCTCCATCCACGGGACGAATTTTGGTAAGTTCGCCATGGAGATGGATTATGTTGGTGCTGCCGGCTCTCTCATGTAGATTATCCACATTTTGTGTGACAATAGTCACGTCGAAGTCCTTTTCCAGCTCCGCGATAATTTCGTGTGCGCGATTAGGTTTTACAGTTTCGAGTTGTCTTCTGCGTTCGTTATAGAAGTCTATCACCAGTTTGGGGTCGCGATACCATCCTTCGATGGAAGCAACATCCTCTACTCTATGGTTTTCCCACAATCCGTCGCTATCGCGAAACGTCTTTATACCGCTTTCGGCGCTGATACCTGCGCCTGTCAGAAATACTATTTTTTTCATAATCAAAGTTTCTATTTAAAATACGTATTTTTTAGCCAGTAAGCAAATAGGGTATCCAGTATGATGGCATTGTCTTCCTTGTCAAACGTCAGCACTTCCTTCTTCTTGAGTGCATCTTTCAGACGAAAAACATTGGCGGAGGAGTTTAGGCGGTATCCTTCTAGAATCTCCTGGCTGCTGAATCGTTGTGCCCCATCTACCACCGCCTTGAGGAAATTGATCTGATTGGGTGTCAGATCCATCATTGTCTGCATAAACCGGGGAGAATGTAGGGAAATAAGACTCTCAGTGGCCTGTTTGATGATTGTATTATTGACATAACCTATCGGCATAGACATACAGATGGAACAGAGGTGCTTTATATACCAGATATTGCCGTCTGCAAGTTGGTAGATTGTACCCGCCTGCTCTTCCTGTATCACCCTGCCTAGTCTTTGAAATGAGCGTACTATATAGTCCACGCACTCTTTTTTCTTGAGTTTTCCAAGGGGAATTACGTCGCACATATAGTAGAAGAATTTCTTCTCTTCGAATATGTACTTCATCTGATTGACAAATGAACCGCTGAAAATGTAGCGCACATTGGTTTGTTTTGACCAGATTTTGTCCAGGTCCTCCATCTCGATTTCATCGTTGCTGCATTGTAGAAGGTTCTGAAACTCCTTGAAATAGACAATGACCATCTTGCCGGCATCAGTGGCTATGGTCTCCGGAAGGTTGAGAATCTTATATTCGTCCAGTGAGTCTACATGGATTTCAAAGGGAAGTATGGAATTGTAGTGGATGTCGTTGTAACATTCCAGCATCTTCTCCTTAAAAAGTGAGATAAAGTCTTCTATTGTGCGGATGTTGAAGAGGTCCAGTTCGCAGAGAATAAAAGTCTGCCCACGGGATTCCAGAGCATCAAGTGAGTATCTTATAAATGACTCCTTGCCGCTTTTTGGTGGACCATATATCGCTACACTCCTTTTTCTGTCACAGATGCTTTTGAAAAAGAGGTCAGCTTCTACTGTTCGTCCTATTATGTCGTATTTTTCTGCAATGCGGTCGTAGTTAAAAGGCAGGTTCATTTGTAGCACAAAGGTTATAATCACAACTATGTTACAAAAATAATCAATAGGGTACTATTTGACAAAAAATATTGTAGTAATTGTCAAAATTTTTGTAGTAATTGTCAAAATTGTTATATTTGCAGTCCGAAAATGTTGATAGACAACCGTTAAGCTATTGAATAAGAGATACTTAAGTTGTATCCGCTTACGGTTATAAATTTTTAAAATTTATTTTATGTACGCAATTGTAGATATTGCAGGACAGCAATTCAAAGTTGAAGCAGGCAAGAAAATCTTCGTTCACCGCCTTGCGGCTGAAGTAGGTGCCTCCGTTGACTTTGATAAAGTATTATTGACTGACAATGATGGTGATGTCAAAGTTGGTGCTCCTTATGTGGAAGGTGCGGTTGTGAAAGCCACCGTTCTCGACCATCTTAAAGGTGATAAGGTTATCATTTTCAAAAAGAAACGCCGCAAAGGTTATCAAAAGAAAAATGGCCATCGCCAATATTTGACACAAATTCAAATTGAAACAATCGCTTAATTAAAACGTATTAGATTATGGCTCACAAAAAAGGTGTCGGTAGTTCTAAAAACGGCCGCGAATCACACAGCAAACGCTTGGGCGTTAAATT
>JAAYDZ010000047.1 GCA_012728975.1 Bacteroidales bacterium | reverse complement strand
TGGTGTTGGAATTGAATGTGGATAATACCTGTTCGTTGAAAAAAACTTTTGATTTGTCAAAGATTGAATGTCGAGGCGAATGGGCTATAAATGATGATGTAATAGAGATAAGGTGTAATAATAATCCCGTTTTGAGCGATATTGAAAAAGCATTGCAGGGAGGAAGTTATATTGAAGGAACTTTTAAAATAAAAGTTTTGAGTAAAAACAAATTAAAATTGGGCAATACCGTTTTGAAACGGAAGAAATAGGCAGTGAAGGCCCCGCAGTTTTGCGGTAATAAAAACATTAATTACCGTTGGAGCAATGAGAAAGATATTTGCAATTATAACCATCTTGTTTATGGCCAGTTGCGTTTATTCGCAGGAAGCGGTATATGTAGAGGGGAAAGGATATGAGGGTTATGTTTTTCCAAAGGAACATCCAATTTGGGGTTTTCCGCCGGAACAAAATCGCTATACACCAAATCTAGAGGATATTGCGCAAGCGGAAAAAATTTTACGGGATAGTATCGGAACTGTTTATGTGAAATCACATCAAGAAGCATATAGGAAACCGCCCATAAATAAAAGAACATTGAAAAATTACCTGCGTCAATATGTCGGATATTTAACGGAAGAGGGCGAAATTATCATTCATATTTACTTAAACAAAGGTATCGAAACGGATAAACACAAATTGTCGGAAGAGATAATAGCAGTTTTTGGCGGTGGAAGCAACCATTGGCATATCAAAATAAATATAACGACAAAGGAACTATTTGATATGCAAGTCAATGATATAAGTTAGAATTATCGTACTTACGAAATTCCTAATTTTTTGCCGATAGCGGCAAGCATATCGTCAATCATAGCCTCCATATCCCATTTGGGATTCCATCCCCATTCTGCACGAGCGCAGGAGTCATCCATTTTGTTGGGCCAGGAAGCGGAAATGGCCGCTTTAACAGGGTCAACATTGTAGTCGAAAACGGCATCCGGAATGCGTTTGGCTATCGATGCAAATAGTTCACGGGGATTGAAACTCATAGAAGTGATGTTGAAGCTGTTGCGGTGAATCAATTTGGCAGGGTCGGCCTCCATAAGTTGTATAACGGCATCCAGAGCATCCGGCATATAAAGCATATCCATATAGGTCTCTTCCGGAACCTCGCAGGTGTAACGGCCGTTTTTCAGCACTTCGTAAAATACCTCAACGGCATAGTCTGTAGTGCCGCCGCCGGGCAGTGCTCCGCTGGAAATAATTCCGGGGAATCGCACACTGCGGGTATCAACGCCGAAACGGGTGAAATAATAATCACTTAGCAACTCGCCCGCAACCTTGCATACACCATAAATAGTATTGGGCCGCATAATGGTATCTTGCGGAGTCATATCCTGAGGAGTGCTCTCACCAAAAACGCCGATGGAACTCGGAGTAAATACCGCGCATCTATACTCATTGGCGATATTAAGTGAATTGAGCAGAGCTCCCATATTGAGACGCCACGCAGTCAGAGGTCTTGCCTCTCCCGTTGCACTTAGCAGGGCCACAAGATTAAAGATAGTGTCTATATTATATTTTTTCACTATTTCCGCAAAACGCTTCTCATCAAGGGCATCAAATTGTTCGGTAATAGCGAAGCCTCGTAGCTTTTCCACCATTTCATCTTTCAAATCCGAGGCAATTACATTATCTTTACCATAGTTTTTTTGGAGATGAGGCACAAGTTCAGTACCTATTTGACCTCCTGCGCCTACAACAAGTATTCTTTTCATATCAATTTTAAACGGAATTATTATACAAAGATAATGATTTTGCAGCAAAATGAGCATTTTAATTACAATTTCGTTATTATCCGAGAAAGAGGGATTCGTTGACTGGGGATTTGCGCCGGTAGCGGAAATTGGAGAGAGCTATAGTCGATTCAGTGATTATATCTCCCGCGGAGAAAATGCCGATATGGGATATCTTGCAAGAAATATGGAGAAAAGGAAGGATCCCTCGTTGTTGGTTCCGGGTGCCCGTTCGGTAATCAGCTTTTTGGCTCCTTACAGCAGCATAAAAAGCTCAGTGGCTGCATTTGCCCTTGGGGAAGATTATCACGATGTGATAAAAGATAAACTCCATAGAATCTCGCTGCATCTGTCGCAAGAATGCGCTAAGCATGGTCTGGAGTATCAGGGACGCTGTTTTACCGACAGTGCTCCGGTAATGGAGCGCTATTGGGCCGCTGAGGCGGGATTGGGTTTTATCGGGCGTAATAATTTCCTTATATCGCCGGAGCACGGGCTGCGCACCCTAATCGGAGTAATTATCTGCAATATTCCACCTGAGTGGCTCGGAGAGCGAAAGGAGAAAATTGCAGAGGGTTGTGGGAAGTGCCGGCGCTGCATAGATGCCTGTCCCGAAGGTGCACTCTATGCCCCTTTCCGGCTGGATGCGCGCAAATGTATCTCCTACCACACCATTGAGTCGCATGAGCTCTATTCCGCCCGCCCTGTGGAGTACAAAGGTCAAATCTTCGGCTGTGAAATCTGTCTCCGCGCCTGCCCCTACGACCGCGAATCCGAAGGATGGGAAGAGTTGCGCACCAATGCAAAAGAGATATTATCCAAGAGTCCACAGGATTGGCACGATATGGATGAAAAAGAATTTAAGGAACGGTTTGGCGATACGCCTTTAAGCCGAGCCGGCCTTGACAAAATAAAGAACAATTTATGATGAAGCTACAGACCCCGGTAGAGTGTGCTCATTTGAAAGAGCGGCTCGGATATAAGAATAAATATTTATTTATAGGCTCCTGCTTTGCAACCGAGATCGGCTCTATGATGAAGGATCTGGGATTTGATCTATTGCTGAACCCCTTCGGAGTACTCTATAACCCTGCATCTATCTATTCTTCCATAAAAAGACTCTCTTCAGGCACCCCATTTACAGAAAAGGATATCATCATGGATAATGGGCGCTACACCTCATTTTTCCATCACAGCACCTTTACAAGAGGAAGCAAAGAGGAATTTCTGGCCAACGCCAATGCTTCTCTGGAGAGGGATAGCGCAAAGTTTGCCGCTGCCGATACCTGCGTAGTGACTCTTGGAACTGCCTGGGTCTTCAGACATCTGGAGCGCGATGTAATAGTCTCAAACTGCCATAAGATACATCCGGCGCAATTTCGCAGGGAGCGTCTTGAGGTAGAAGAGGTGACAGGTATGTTGTGCGAAATAGTGGAGGCACACCCCGACAAAAAGTGGATATTTACCGTAAGTCCGATAAGGCACCTAAAAGATACCGCTCACGGCAATCAGCTCAGCAAATCCATTCTACTGCTGGCCATTGACCGCCTGCAGCATCTCCATCCGGAGGTGGAATATTTTCCGGCTTATGAGATTATGATGGATGAATTGCGTGATTACCGCTTTTACACGGAAAATATGACGCATCCTACTGACCAAAGTATCCGTTACATCTTTGATCGGTTCTGCGATTATGCAATAGATGCTTCGGAAATGGCCGCGATAGCCGAAGCGAAAAAACGCCTAAAGGCATCGCGGCACATCGGTTTTACTTCGAAATGATCTTCATAGAGCCTGTATGCCCTCTGTATTCATTTGCGTAGAGCGACTCTATCTCCACAAGTGAGGTCGAGAAAGTGCCCTCCTGCGTGATATAGAAGCGTTCTTCGATGGTCAGATTTCCTTCGGGCAACAGCTCAAAATAGTAATTGGTAAGCGACTCATGCTGCTCCTTATAAAATTCTCCCCAAAATCCCGTGAAGAAGAATGATCTCTCATCCAAAGGATAGAAGCAGGCGGGACGCATCGCTTTCATTCTCACAAAACTGCGGTTTTCGCTATTCGTGATATAATATCGGGCAATAATCTCATCTCCTACATTGAGTTTGTCGCCATCCACTATAATTTTCGAATCGGAGGCTCTTACAAATTCACGGGTGACCTCAATCTCATTTGCCGCAGGCTTGACCTCGTCGATTACCGTGTCGTAAGTGTAGTAAACTGCACCGAGTTTGAGATCTTTTGCCCCGCTGGAAACCAGCGCATGCACGGCGTCAGTAGTAGCAACCGTATTTTCCCAAGCCTGGTTGTGTTTCTGCAGGAGCATCCACAATGCCAACGAATCCACCATCTCTTTCTCGCCAAGTCTGGCGAAAAGTGTCATCAGTTTTGCATGAGCATAAATCTCGCTATTCATAAGACCTCGGAAAGGCATTACCGCATTGGGGAAATAGCATCCAATTGTAGAATTAACCACCGCGTAATCCTTGAGCGAAGCATTGAGGTCGGCAATTCGGGAGTCAAATTTTTTGTTCCAAAAACCGGTATCCTTGCAATTTAGCAAGATATGGGCAAGTCGGGCTTTATTGAGAATGGCAATCTTTTGCCAACCATCAGCAGTATTTGAAAGGAATTTGTCAAATGCGGTCGAAACCTTTCCCTTCATCTGATACTCCAAATAGTGGCTGCGCACATAAAACAGATCTATATAATTGAAGGGATTATACCCTTCGCGGTTATAGGCTTCGCGGATTTTCTCGTCAATATAACTTACTGCGCCTTCCACAAGTTTTTTCTCCGACTCACTGAATTCCAATGCACCAAAATTGCGCAACTGACTCATTTTTTCAAGGAAAAACAGCGTAAGCCGTTCGGAAGAGGGCATACCGTCGAACCAGGCGAAACCGCCATCGGAATTTTGAAATTTTGAAAGCGTTCTTATCGCCTCATTGCGGAAACTTTCCGTTGATGCGCTATCTACTTCCTTCTGATCCAAGGTCAGCACTTTTGCTCTCATCTGATTGATATAGAGAGCTACTGTCCAATCTATCGTATTATTGGATTCGGGCTTTGAAACCACCGGCAGCGACTCTTTTACAGCAGTAAGTGTGGAATATTCGGCGTGTCTTATTCGCGGATTGCGTGCCTTAATGCGTTTGTGAAGCTGATCCTCATAATATTTGTGGCCGTGAGGCCCGCCTATTACAAAGGAGGCCGCTTCGGTGATGGTAATCTCCTTCGGAAGGATGGTAACAATATGTTTTTCTCCATCACTGAAATTGCCCGCTTTAAAGCTGATAGTAACTCCTAGTTTACTTATATTTTCAGGCGGAGTAATGCTCCAGGCGAGCTCCTTCTGCGCACCTACTGCAAGAGTAAGTACCTTTGATTCCGTATCTTTAAGGGTTAACTTCTCCCCTGTCTCTTCGTTGTAAAACTCTATATATCCATTGCCCTGCAACTGTTCGTCGCTGAGATTGACTACTTTGCTCTTAATGACAATTTTGTCACCCTCACGGATAAAGAGAGGAATATTGGGCACTACCATCAGTTCCTTGCGAACTATCAGCGAGCGCTCCGCATTACCGGTTTTAAGGGATTTGTCGTAACCCATCACCAGCACACGGAAGGTCGAAAGAAGATCCCCTGTAGTATATTCCACCTCCACTTTTCCATCGCGATCACTCCTGAGATGAGGATAAAAGGCGATAAGCTCGCCGAATTGAGACCTTATAGTCATCTCTTCAGCCTCCTGGCCGGCCCCCGCTTCTGTGTCAATGCTACGCTCCTCCTCGACATCCATTAGATCCATTTCCAATGGTATGGATTCAAGTGCGGCATTGGCACCAGATACTGAGGAACTCTTGGAAAGCGCTTTCCTTTTTTCTAATAATCGGAACCCGTAATAAGTCCGATAGGAGTCGCCGAGAGTTGTTCTTATATAGGGTGCGGAGTTATACACCTTTACATCAAGCGGATTAAATGAGAATGAGTTTGCTCCATACCTATCGGTGGTCTTGTCAAAAATTGAAACCACATATTCCGCATCAGGAGCTCCGATAATGGTGAATTTTTCTTTGCTTTGTGGGCCGGTACAATCTCTGAAAGATTCAATGCCAACATTGAAAAGGACTTTGTCCGGACGTGAAAATTCATATTGATGATCAATCGCCTCACCGTTGCGGAAGCCGAAAATGGACATTTTAACCGAGCTGCGATATTCCTCCTTGTAAGGCAGGGAGATTCTCACCACCTCATTTTTGAGATGCAGAGATTCCCTATGGTGGCATTTATGATTGTCAAAAAGACCCATTTCCAGCCAAAGATTATCTTCAGTTGTACCTATAAGGAATTCTATGCCATTTTCGGTAACAATAGGATAGTAAAAATAGACCGCCTTGACCGGCAGACGATTTTCATTCGTATCAAAAATCACTATTTCAGTTTTGCCCTCTATCTCAATCCCCCTGTAAACGCTCTTATAGGCCAGTGTATATGCACCTGACTTTACAGAAGCAAAGTCAAAGGGAATTTCACTGTTTGATGAGACTGTTTCGCTTCCAACCACCTTCCCATCTTGCAACAAAGAATAAGTAACCTTCGTTTCATAGGGACGATAGTTCAGGTTATCCACTGTAAATGTAACTGCCTTAACCTCATTTTTCTCCACAATCACCCTTGAAACATTGTTATCCGGATCTTTGTAGCTTTGTGACATAGGAGTGGAGAAACGCAGTCCCATTACCAAAGGAATGTCGGAAACCCTGACGGTAGTGCTCTTGCTGTGAGTCTCTCCCTGAGGGTCGGTCACCTTGGCATCTATCACAAATGCTATGACATCTTCCGAATGCTCTTTCGGATTGAAAGAATATCCGGCAGGATGTTTCGCAATAAAGGATATTTCAAAATGCCCATCGTTGTCCGACAAAACCTCTCCGGAAGTCACCTCTTCCGAATAATAACTATTATAGGATCTATGGCCGGGATGCCATACTGAATGGCATGTTACCGAGTATTCTACTTTGCATCCTGCAATGGAATAGCCGGCAAAACTCTCAACGGTGCCTTTTTGACGCACTATATCGGAAAAGATATAGACTCCCTCATTCGGTTCCAGTTTGAAATCAAAATTGGGCCTTTTATAGGTCTCGACTCGCACCTCGCCAAGATGGCGGTATTCGGACATAATATAATATTTGCCGTTTTTACTCTCTTCCGGGAGTGTGAAAAAACCGCTGGCGGACCCCATATCGTTTGTTACCACTTTAAAGGTGGCAAATGGTTTATCTTCAGAAGTATGGCGTATGGAGAGCTCAATAGGCTTATTGGCTAAAACCTCACCCCTTTCCCTGTCGCTTTTATAGCAAATTACCTTGAAAAAAATGGTATCGGAAGGCTTGTAGAGCTTACGGTCGGTGTAGAGTGACATCCCCTCCGACATCCTTTCCCGATCTAACTCGGTTTCAACTCTATAATTGTCCACTGAGAGCAAAGGCGCATAGATATCCTTGCCGGCAGATACCCTGAGGGCCCAGTCTATATATTCTTTGCCCTTCTTTTGTTCGAATTCCATAGGCAGCTCTGTAAATCCATTCTGAATGACTATGGCCTTCTTTGCCGGAGTTATTTTCACAATGCTGCCGGAATATTTCCTGCCCGGATTCCTGTAAGCTTCAGCCAAAACTTCTTTATAAGGTTTGCCGGTAACGATGTTCGCTGCATATATTTCCTGAACATTGCCCACCTTGCGAAGTCCCGTGGCTACCGAGCTGACACAAATATCTGTGTATGAATCGTGTTTTCCGGAATGGAAATGGAGGACATAATTACCTGCCTGCCCACAGGAAATGGTATCGCGCTTTTCGCCCGGAATATTGTACTCGTCAGGCATATCGTATGTATGGGAAGAAACCTTTGTGGAGATGCGTTTGAGATCGAATAAACCGAACCTGTAGCCCTCCTCCCAAAAACGGTTGTCATTGAGACGATATATATCGAGAGTGACACGGCTGAGATTGCGTGTGCTGATCCTAATCGCTACATCTTGATGCGGGACATATTGGTTCCTATAGCCACTGATAGATCCGGATAAGTCCTCGGAGTCCATACTCTCTACTATCTCTTTCACATTATCGTAATAGTAATCTTTGGAAGAATGCCCCTTGAGCAGGTCAAGGCAACGTGATTTGAAAGCCAGATAGTCGGCACCGCTCTTATCAAACCTGTAGTCTATATTGCGTTTTTCCTCCAAAAGTTTGTGGTAATGGAGCCTTAAAACTCTCGGATGATCCAAATATTTGGCAATACTTCCATTGAGGTCTCCCAATATAATGCTCCGCTGACGATCCACAGTAGAATAGTATGGACCGGCCTCTTTCCAATTGTATTCGCGAAGCTGGTCCAGCTTTGTTTCGCAGACAACCAGAAGCTCAAGGCCGTCATCCGCCTTCGTTGCAAGGGTTTCCAGTTCATCAAGGTATTTGACGGCAGTCTGGGGAAGACCTTTTTTCAAAGCCTTCTCCACTTTAGCCCATAAGTCGCTGTAATCGACTGACTTGTAAGATTGTGCGTTTATCATGGATGTCATAGGTATTATCAACAATAAAAAAGTGAGCAATCGTTTCATAACCTCTTGATTTTATGTTTAATCAATAGTGTTTCCAAAAATATGCCATTATTTTCATACCTTTGCTCAAATTTAGCAAAAGGAAATGAAATTCACGTTACAGGCGAAGGATAAGAGCGGTACAGCTGCAAGATGCGGAGTAATAGAAACCGACCACGGAAGGATTGAAACCCCGATTTTCATGCCCGTAGGTACAGTTGGTTCTGTAAAGGGAGTCTATCACCGCGACCTGGAAGAGGATATTGGTGCTGAGATAATTCTGGGTAATACCTATCATCTCTACCTTCGTCCCGGACTTGATATTCTCAGTCAGGCGGGCGGACTGCACAAATTCATCTCCTGGGATAAACCTATTCTGACCGATAGCGGTGGATTCCAGGTCTTTTCTCTGGCACAGTGCCGCAAACTCACCGACGAGGGCTATGAATTCCAGTCGCACATTGATGGCTCAAGGCACATTTTTGCTCCGGAAAATAATGTCGATATCCAACGCATCATAGGTGCGGACATCATAATGGCTCTCGATGAATGCTGCCCGGGTGATGCTGACTTCAAGTATGCCTCCAAATCGCTTGACCTTACCCTGAAGTGGCTTAAGCGTTGCATTGATCGATTTGACAGCACAGAACCCCTTTATGGCCACCATCAGGCCTTATTTCCGATAGTCCAGGGGTGTATATATCCTGAATTAAGACGCAAGGCTGCCGAAGAGCTTACCGCCCTCGACAGAGAGGGCTACGCCATCGGAGGACTTTCAGTGGGTGAGCCTACCGAACTGATGTACCAAATGATAGAGGAGGTGCATCCGATTCTGCCCCAGAATAAACCGCTCTATCTGATGGGAGTAGGCACTCCTGCAAATATCCTTGAGGCCATCGCCCGAGGAATTGATATGTTTGACTGTGTTATGCCCACGCGTAATGGGCGCAACGGAATGCTCTTTACAAGCGAGGGCATCATCAATATCCGTAACCGCAAATGGGCTGATGACTTCTCCCCCATCGATCCCGATGGTACATCTTTTGTTGACAGGAGATACACCAAGGCCTATCTGAGACACCTCTTCATTGCAGGAGAGATGCTCGGAGCCCAGATTGCAAGTGAACACAATCTCGCTTTTTACCTCAACCTTGTAAAAATGGCCCGTGAGCATATACTCAAAGGAGATTTCAACCTATGGAAACACGCTATGGTAACAAAACTTGAAACGAGACTTTAATCGCTACGGCACGATGAAGAAGCCTGAACTCAAAATACTGGACAAATATATCATTAGGAAATTCATAGGTACCTATTTCTTCATCCTGATGATTGCCACGCTTATCATCATAATATTTGATATCAGTGAGAAAATTGACAAATTTGTTGATAACCAGGTTCCATTAAAAGAGATTGTGTTCGATTATTTCGGTGGATTCATTCCCTGGATACTAAACAGTTTTAGTTCAATTGTTGTGTTCCTGGCGGTGATATCTTTCACTTCCAAACTGGCGCAAAGAAGCGAGATTATCGCGATGCTTTCTAGTGGAATAAGTTTCAACAGAATGATGAGGCCATATATGCTCTCCGCAGCGTTTATTGCAACATTAACCCTTCTGCTGGGCATCTTTATAATCCCTCCGGTCAACCATATACGTCTGGAGTTTGAAAACAAATACATAAAGCAGCAACAAACGGCCTCATCGACCAGCAAGATCCACTACCAGATAGCTCCGGGCGAATTTGTCTTTGTGGAGCAGTTCAGTTCCTGGGCCAACACCGCATATAGGTTTACCCTCGAAACCATCGAGGACAACCGTATTGTCTCCAAGCTTTCCGCCGAATCAGCAGTGTGGGACACCACTTTTAATGGCTGGAAACTGCGCAATTGGTATATCAGGGACTTTTACAACGAAGAATCGGAAATAGTGCGTACCGGCAAGGAGCTCGATACTGTGATCGATCTTACCCTGGAAGATTTCTACCGGCGCAGGAACATCGCCGAATCTCTGTCACATAAAGAACTTAATGAACTTATAGATGTACAGACTATGCGCGGGGATGCACTGGTGTTGTATGCACTTATAGAGAAAAACAACCGTATAGCGATGCCCTTTTCAGCATTTGTGCTGACAGTAATGGGCGTTGCTCTATCATCCCGCAAGCGGCGTGGAGGGATGGGTCTCAATATAGGAATAGGCATCGCACTAAGTTTCATCTATATCCTTTCCATGCGCTTCAGCGAAATGCCGGTCCACACCGGCGCCCTTTCTCCGGCGTTTGCACTTTGGCTACCGAATATAATATTCTCCATAGTGGCACTGATTCTCTACAGGATGGCACCGAAATAATTTTATACTTAACAATATGAGCACAAAACTTAGACTGATTATTGCCAATTTTCTAGAATTTGCAGTCTGGGGAGCGTACCTGACCTCACAGGGAAGATACCTCGGAACTATCGGACTTGCAGAACAAATAGGTTGGTTTTATTCAATTCAGGGCATAGTTTCCATCTTTATGCCCGCATTAATCGGCATTATCGCTGACAAATGGATTCCCGCACAGAAGCTTCTCGGTATCTGCCATGGCCTTGCAGCCATATTAATGATGGCTACGGGTTGGTACGGTTTGACTGCAGAAACAGTTCAGTTTGGAACCATCTTTACATTATATTCCTTTAGCGTGGCATTCTTCATGCCGACCATAGCTCTGATCAATTCAGTCTCTTATGTCGCCCTTGAAAAAGCAGGAATGGACACGGTAAAGGTCTTCCCCTCGATCCGTATCTGGGGTACCATCGGCTTTATCGTTTCAATGTGGTGTGTAGACCTTATGGGCATACAGGCCTCTGCCTACCAATATATCTTCTCCGGTATACTCGGCCTTATTCTTGCCGGCTACAGCTTCACATTGGCAAATTGTCCTGTAAGCAAGGGTGGAGAGAAAAAGTCTCTTGTGGAGGCTATGGGGCTGAAAGCTTTTGCTCTCTTTAAAGAGAGCAGAATGGCTATCTTCTTTATCTTTTCGATGCTTCTGGGTGTAGCTCTGCAAATCACCAACAGTTTTGCTAATCCATTCCTTGGAGACTTTGCCGGTATCGAAGCCTATGCTGACACATTTGGTGTGAAGCACTCAAATATATTGATTTCGCTCTCACAGATTTCTGAGGCGCTTTGTATCCTGTTGATTCCCTTCTTCCTCCGCAGATATGGCATTAAGAAGGTTATGCTGATTGCAATGTTTGCCTGGGTGCTCAGATTTGCCTTTTTCGGACTTGGCAATCCGGGCAACGGAGTATGGCTCTTTGTCCTTTCTATGCTTGTTTATGGTGTTGCCTTTGATTTCTTTAACATTTCCGGATCCCTTTTCGTAGATAGAAATACCGATCACAGTATCCGTTCCAGCGCACAGGGCCTATTTATGCTGATGACCAACGGCATCGGTGCGGCAATCGGAACACTCGGAGCTCAGGCCGTAGTCAATGCTCTTGTCAATTCACAGACAGATCCTATCGCTAAAATGGAAGGCTGGAGCCACACCTGGTTCATTTTTGCAGCCTACGCGCTGGTAATTACCATAGCCTTTGCTATTTTGTTCAAATACAAACACGTACCGGAGAAATAGATCAGGTTATATAAAAAGGGGTCATATCATAAATCATTCTGACATGACCCCCTTTTTAATTACGGTTTAGATTCTTCCTATTATTTCAATTACTTCTTTTGTACCACATAGAACATGATGATGGTGTTTTGAGCGAACAATTTTTTAGAGGACTCATCATCTTGAGTTCCGGTAGCTGATACAAGATAAGGAGATAAATCTGAACCTTTTATGTAAACAACTCCTCCTTTCGTGTTGTACATGTACGTAGCACTTTTCATCCACTTTGCCGGAAGATCAATCTTCTCGGTGTATTTCGACAACAGGGAGATAGGAACATCTTTGAAAGCAAGTTCAGATTTTGCATCAAACACATAGACATCCGACTCATCGGAATAATGACCCTCTTGATGCGAGGTATGCTTGATGGTAATGTTCGTTATCTTGGTGGGGTTTTTGGCTTTATCTAATGTAAGCTCCATTTCCGTGGTCTCACTTATATTTGTAATATAAGTCCTGCCTAATGCGGAGATTGACTTTTTAAATGAAACCTTGCCTCGCCCGGAGAATTGGGTTTTGCCCGACTGTTTTTGTTTCAACACAAAGAAGTCAGAGGGTTCGGTACAGGAGGAGAACTCATCTAGCCAATAGCCTCTTGCCCCCCTTAAACTGACATGCCAGGAATCATGGTAAACATCCAGGTCCACTCCCATAGCAGTATTGGCATCCGGTACTGTATAAAAATGAATATCTCCCAATAAGTAATACGCATTTCCACCGTCAACATCATCATCGTCATCGTCATCTTCTTTTTCTACCGGCTCAGCGGTATTCACCTCTATAACGGTTACTTTCCCTGCTTTCACCACTACCTCTACTGTTTCGCGACGTCCCTGCTCGTTTATGGCTGTAACAAGCCATTTTCCCGCAGTTAGCAACTGACCAATACCTTTTTTGACCACTTTCTTCCCTGTCACATAGATGGAGGGCCCATCATCGGAGGGGGAACTTTCCTCCTTTTGTGAGATCACTATTTTTGCCGGCTGCTCCTTGTTCTGGTCATTAACGACTATTTGACCCTGCTTCTGCTTGTCAACTTCTCGTGTAGCTTCTTGCGATACCCTTTCTATATGTTCGGCCAGCTGCTCGCACATGAAATCCGAAACTTCCACAGTGGTTTCTCCGACAAGACCTCCGAAGACTTTTCCCCTTATGTAGTCTTTCATGTCCTCTTTCGCTTTTGCCTTTTCATTGAAATCTTTGGCATTCACCAGTCGGTCCACGTTGTCGGTGACCGAGACGATCTCCATACCGATCTCTGAACCGGGTACTATCGTGGAGAAGGCGTCGAGTGCTATCTGGGCACCACTAGTCGCTATTTCTCCATAATCTTTCGTTAGATCTTGCAGTGTTAGTCCCTTTTCGCTAATCGTGTACTGCACGTCAAGATTATCCATGGTCAGCAAGTCCCCCATCAGCCGGTTCCCGTGTTCATCGTAAGACCCATCGAGCATCCTATTGTAGAACTCTTGCTCGCTGCGCGGCTTGCCTCCCCAGTCATAGGTGTCCCAACACTTTACGGCACTTTCGTACATTTTGGTGCGTGCATTTTTGTCCACATTGGTGTAAACCACCATGTACCGCTGCCTGTTCCTTTTCTGTATGCCGGAAACTTTGCCAAAGAAGTTCGTGATGGAGCTGACTAGTCCCTTGGTTCTGGTAGGCGACTGCAGCACCCCCGACTGCTCCAGTTGTTGCGCAGCCATCATGTACAGCTCCGCCTTTTCGCTTATGTCGGCAATGTAGCCAACTAAGAGTCTGCGCTCTTCCATGCTCAAGGTTCCCTCAAGCGGACCCGTGGTGAACCCGTCGGAGGTGTAGTTCAAGAACTCGAGGAACATGGCCTCCTTTAGATATGCGAACTCATAGAAGAGCTCTACGTCAGATTGGAAGCCTTCATAGCCTGTATCGGAAGTGCTCTCTAACTTTAAACTAAAAAGATCACAGCCCTGCTGTATCAAGATCAACATTGCTAGCAGCATGGTAATGAATTTACGTGTCAATAATACTCTTTTTTTCATAATAACATTTTTTCTCACGCTAATTTGATGCTAGCGCGATTCTCATTTCTTTTTAAACAGTAAATAATCCGTATCAATATAATATAATTTCAATTGGTTTGCAATTATTTCGAATCGATTGACTTGATGTAGAGCTGCTACATACTCTTGGGGTTCGGCTTTCCGGAAAGTATTGTCTGCCGTATTGCCAAAACCAATCAGTTTTCATAAAGATGATTTTGCCTCATTTTTTCAAGTATCTGAGAAATGTTTTTGCCATCCTCAAAAACCCCAGATCGGTCTGATGAGCTCCGTCGACAGAGCCCTCGTAATCCTTTCCGGTGAGGTTTTTGGCGGGAATGTAGCGCAGGTTGCGATAGCCCTCTTTACGAAGACGTTTATAGAGTTGACGCCAATATTCATTTTTCTCTATTAAGTCATTCCTGCTCTTGACATCTACCTGAGTATAAGAGAAAATCACATTTTCCACCATAAAAATCGGCTTGTCAGGATGTTTTTCGGCAAGATATGTGATAAAAAAATAGGCACTGTCGCGTAGAATTTGTGTCGTGCAATTGGGCAGACAATCAATTACATATTGCTCTGCATCAACCCTTGCAACTATTTCGGCCATGGACTTATCCATACGGGCATTGCCGCTAAAGCCGAGGTTTATCACCTCCTGTTGTCTATCACGACTGATTATTGAGGTATAGATCATACCGGGACGCGAGGCACATCCGCCTTGTGTTATGCTTGTTCCGTAGAAGAGTATCGGCTTGCGGCTTCCTTTTGTGAGCAAATTGCTTCTGGGCATTCCGATGACAGCCGAAGAATCAACTCCGATTTCTACGCAGGTGACTCCATCATATAGTGGCAGATATGCCATATAATCACGCATTTTACCCGACATATTGCGGACAAACAGATTGGAAGATTCTTTTCCGTTGGGTTGTGCCGTACCTATGAAACGCCATGTATCATTCTCATCAAGAAAATAGAGGTCTATTCCCCTAATACCCGTCCCGGCCATATGAGCCATATTGAAATTATTTAGAAGAGTCCACTTGGCTCCTATCGCCTTTGCATCGGTAGAAAACCTGATTGCCAAACCTGCCGAATTCAGGCCAAGATCCCATACCGCCTGACGGGTAACCTCTTTCATATCAGCAGGGAGCCGTGAATAATAAAGCTCCGTATTATCAAATCCCTGATTGATGAGCATAAGCTCACGGGCATCGGTATAAACAAGTTCGGAAGCTTTTTGGCCCCAGAGGATCACTGGAATTAGAGCCATTATCATTGTAAAAAACACTCTTTTCATATCTTCTCTAAATATTTATCCATTCTATCTCTATCCCCTTTCGCTCCATTCCCCGGAACCAGGTCATCTGCCGCTTCGCAAACTGGTGGATGGCAATCCTAAGTCTGTTGACCATCTCGTCATACTCCATTTGGCCGGTAAGATAGAGAGTCAGGAATTTATATTCCAGACCATACCAAATCAGATCCTCAGGCGGAATTCCGCTCTCAAGCAGCTGTCGCACCTCTTCAATCATTCCACTCTTCAGACGAACATCAAGACGGGCATCAATACGGGCATTGCGCACTTCGCGTGATACGCTTATACCGATAAATTTGGTTTTTTTGGGTAAAAATGAGCTCCTGCGAACGGGATGCTTTTCCTCCCATATTGCAATCTCCAAAGCACGGATAAGACGCTTGCGAGTATCATAGTCGGTAGTGTTATGAGGTCTGCGCAATGACTCATATTTGGCGATAAGCTCCTCTGTGGGGAGTTTCTCTAATTCAGCCCTCAGGGCCATATCAGGGGGAACTTCAGGAAGATAGTAACCGCAAGTTGCTGCTTCGATATAGAGACCGGAACCACCGCATAGTATAGGCGTTTTCCCCCGCTCCTGTATATCGCGATATGCCCGCTCAAAATCCTTTTGATACTCAAATATGTTGTATTTGGTACCTGCATCGGCAATGTCTATAAGATGGTAGGGAATCTCTCCATACTCGTTCAAATCTTTGCCCGTCCCTATATCCATCCCGCGAAATATTTGCCGAGAATCGGCGGAAATGATCTCTCCGTCCAGTTCACGGGCAAGTTTTACCGCATAACGAGTCTTCCCTGAAGCCGTAGGGCCAAGGAGACAAATAAGATCATATTCCCGGAATGGGGGCTTTAACATATCGGGCACTCCTTTGGTTTATTCCACAAAAATAAACTAATTTTGCAACGTTTCGCAGCATTTGCGCATCTATTAATGCACGCAAGCCGGAAAAGCACCATTACTTATATGGCAAAGAGAAAAGAAAACAGAATCGACATAAGGAACAAGAAAGCCACGTTCGACTACGAGTTGATCGAGCATTTCACCGCCGGCATAGTACTGAGCGGCAGCGAGATCAAATCCATCCGCGCAGGCAAGGCCTCTCTTGTGGACAGCTACTGTTATTTTGTCGAAAATGAACTCTTTGTAAAAAATATGCACATAGCCGAGTACTGGTGGGGCTCCGCATTCAGCCGCCAGGACCCAAAACGAGACCGCAAACTGCTGCTGACAAAGAAAGAGCTACGCAAATTACGCCGCGCAACACGCGAAAAGGGTATGACCATCATTGCAACACGACTTTTCATATCGGAAAACGGCTATGCCAAACTCAACATTTCGCTCGCCCGCGGTAAGCGTGAATATGACAAACGGCACTCCATAAAAGAGAAGGATATGCGCCGCGAGATGGAGCGGATGTAACGGCAATGAATTAATTATATATACATGAACCACCTTCTAATTGACTACTTTATCCTCTCCAATAAGAATAAATTCATCGAGAGCGACCTTGAGAGTATTAGAGTTTCTATGGCAAATATGTCGGAAGAACAATGCCTTAATATTAGTAAGATTGATTTCACCAGCCCTGATCTGATGCTTGCCGTCTCCATAATTCTTGGATTTCTGGGCGTTGACAGGATGGCGCTGGGTGAATTCGGACTCGGATTTCTCAAACTCATCACCTGTGGCGGATGCGGCATATGGTGGCTTGTCGACCTATTTATTATAATGAGGAAGACAAAAGAGTTTAACTATAGGAAATTTCTCCAGAATATCGTCTGATACTACTTCTTTTTTCTCTCTTTTGGTGAAGGGTGGTAGTTTTTCTTAGGCTGTTGTACAACGGCCATCGCAGGTTTTTTCACCACAAGACTCCATATAAGTACCACCACTCCTGCAACAATGAAGGGGATGCTGAGCAATTGTCCCATATTTAATGCCATTCCCTCTTCAAAGGCCACTTGAGGCTCTTTGACATATTCGATAAGGAATCTCATACCGAAGAGCACAATAAGAAAAACTCCGAAAAGTGTGCCTTTTTTGAGATTCTTAAGTCGGTAACGGTAGGCCGCAAGCAGCGCAAATCCCAGCAATAGGTAGCTAAAAGCCTCATAGAGTTGTGTCGGATGCTTGGCTACTGTCTCACCTCGTTGCACAAAAATAAATCCCCAGGGCAGATCAGTCGGATTGCCGTAAATCTCCGAATTCATAAGATTGCCCAGACGTATAAAACAGCCGGCAAAGGCTACCGCAATGGCCATTCTGTCCAAAATCCACATCATATCAAAACCATTCTTGCGACCATATTTGTGACAATACCACCATATCGCCAACAACACACCTATGGCTCCACCATGGCTTGCAAGGCCCCCTTTCCAGGGCATAAATATCTCAACCCAATGAGATCGGCTCAGATAATACTCCGGCTGATAAAAGAGACAGTGTCCCAGACGTGCTCCCACGATGGTACCGATGAGCAGTGCATAGAGTAGCGGCTCCAGCAGCTTTAAATCAACTCCCTCTCTTTTATAAAATTTGGTAAAAAGCCAATATCCAAGAGGAAAGCCCGCGATAAAGAGCAGTCCGTAATATCTTACGGTCAAGGGACCAAGTTCAAATATTACCGGATCCACATTCCATACTACTGATAAAAAATCCATAATCTGTTGGTATTTATTTCAAAATTATAAAAATCATCGTTTTAATCTTGCAAAAACACTCATCGGAAGCCTCTTGCCGAAACTATCCCTGAGGACCAATTCACCACAATCCAGAGAACGGTACTTATCCCCAAAAGCACAACGTACCAAGGTTTCTGCCATAACAGGCGAATAGCCGTTGGAATAGAGATTGAGTACAATAAAACTCCTCTTAGAAGCAAGTATAGAGGCGACATTGAGGAGCATCTCATATATAGACTCGTCGAGTTTCCACCTTTTTCCATCAGGACCATAGCCGTAAGCCGGAGGATCAAGAATGATGCCATGGTAGGTGTTGCCTCTACGTACTTCGCGTTTGACAAAAAGCAGCGCGTCCTCAATTATCCAGCGGATGTTGTCTAAACCACTGGCCTCCATATTGCCGCGCGCCCAGGTTATCACTTGACGTACGGAATCCAAATGAGTTACGTCAGCTCCGGCCTTGCGGGCAGCGAGCGAGGAGGCCCCTGTATATGCAAAAAGATTGAGTACCCTGGGAGGAATTCCATCCGGATAAGAGGCTGCAATCTCCTTAACGCTGCTATAAATATAGTCCCAATTGGGAGCCTGCTCTGGAAAAACCCCAATATGCTTAAAGGAAGTAAGTTTTAAACGAAGGTCAAATCCAACATCCGGATAAGATATCATCCACTGCTCATCCATTTTGCGAAGCATATTCCACGATCCGCCATCCTCCTTTCCTGCCTTGCCCAAACCTGCACCGGATGCAAATTTAGTATGGGCGCGTCCGAGCCATTCTTCCTCGGAGAGAGTACGCTCCCAAATAGCCTTGGGTTCAGGTCGAATAATCACATACCTACCGAAGCGCTCCAGTTTTTCGAAGTTGCCCGAGTCTATAAGTTCATAGTCACGCCAGGATAGGGATGGATATTCTATAGTCATGCACTGGGATTATTCGCGAATAGCCTTGATGCCGGGAAGTTCTTTGCCCTCAAGATATTCAAGCATTGCGCCACCACCTGTGGAGACATAGCTCACCTTATCTGCATACCCCATCTGTGTCACAGCTGCTACCGAGTCGCCGCCGCCTACAAGGGTAAAAGTACCTTTTTCGGTAGCTTTCGCTAGCATCTCTGCCATAGCATTGGTGGATTTGGCAAAATTGGGCATTTCAAAGACTCCGAGAGGGCCATTCCAAAGAATAGTACCAGAGTCATCTATGATTTTTTGCCAGCGTTCGAGTGAAGAGGGAGCTGCATCCATCGCCTCCCAGCCATCGGGAATCTCGAAGTTGTTCACAATTTTGAAATTCGCATCATTGCTGAAATTATCAGCCACGACAACTTCACGGCGGAGATCAAGGTCAATACCTTTTTCTTCAGCTTTTGCCATGATGTTTTTTGCAATCTCAATCTGGTCGTCCTCACAAATGGAATTGCCGATTTTCCCGCCAAGGGCCTTTATGAAAGTGTATACCATACCACCGCCAATGATCAAATGATCTACGCGATCAATAAGATTCTCTATAATACCGATTTTGGATGAGACCTTTGCCCCACCAAGAATGGCGGTGAGAGGACGTGCGGGATTGTGAAGCACCTTGTCTATAGCCTGGATTTCGCCCTCCATCACATAACCGAACATCTTGTCCTTCGGGAAATATTTCGCTATGAGCGCGGTGGAGGCGTGAGCACGGTGTGCCGTACCGAAAGCATCATTTATGTAGCAATCCGCATAAGAGGCAAGTTTGGCAACGAATGTTTTTTGACTCTCTTTAATCGCAGTTTTAGCTGCCTGTTTCTCCTCATCCGTAGCATCGTCTGCCAATCCGCGAGGTTTACCCTCCTCTTCGGCATAAAAACGGAGATTCTCCAGTAGCAGTACTTCGCCCGGCTTGAGTGCCGCAGCCTGTGCCTCTGCTTTCTGGCAATCTACAGCAAACTGCACTTTAGTGCCGAGATACTCCTCTATGCAGGAAATAATGTGTTTTAGAGAGAATTTCTCCGCCGGCCCTTTAGGACGGCCGAGATGTGACATTATAATCAATGAACCACCCTTTTCAAGGACTTTTTTTAATGTAGGAATAGCTGCTTTGATGCGAGTGTCGTCTGTGATTTCAAAATGTTCGTTCAACGGAACGTTAAAATCGACTCTTACAATGGCCTTTTTGCCGGCAAAGTCGTAAGTTTCAATATTGGTCATAAAATAATCTGTATAAAACCCTTTTGTATCGGCTGCAAAATTATAAAATATTTGACAAAAAGTTGCTAACCTTCAATATATTAATTATATTTGTATGCCCCGATTCCTGAAACTTTGTAAAAACTTTTGCTATGTCAAAATACGAGTCAAATCTCTTTTGGAATCCCAGGGATAAAATTGATGAAAAAAATATCGAACGTACAATCTACGCTTTCGAGTCCCTTCTACTTCAGTACAATACGCGCACACGGAATGTAATCGGCAACTACCGCCGTAATTTCAAAAATGACCGTGAATTTTTCAACAAATTTCTCTCTCTGAAAAGAAAAGAGATTCTTTCCTGGCGAAATTGCGGTGTCAAGACTACCCGCAATGTAATGGAAATCATCGCACAAGTGCGTAGCCGACTGCCCAGAGATAATGAACGAAGTCTGGTCCATGATATTCCGATGCTGGAAAGTGAAACGATCCTCAGAATATTTAACCTTAGGGAAAAAATTGGCTATTTTCCTGTTTTCGCCACTCTGAAAGAATTCATCAACACATTTGACGAAAGGGACCTCAAAGTTCTGAACTCCCTGCTGCTAATCTATGATGGCAAGATGCCTTTAAGCCGTTTGGAGGTTGCGGAGGAACTTGGTGTTTCCATAGAACGTGTGCGTCAGATGATGCTGGATATTATCAGCCGAATAAACGATTACCTAGGGATGATGACTAAACTGATCAAGACTCCCAGGGGTTATCGCAGATGTCCTTATCGCTGGCGTTCTGCCAAAGTACATCACGATATCAATAAAGCTGAGGGCACCAATTTTAGCCGCAGTATTGTCAATATGGGTTTAGCCATACTCGACCGCGAAATTGTCATTGTCGGGAATGTGCGCGACTCTCTTATGATGAAAAATGACCGTTTTTCAAGGACCACTTTAGTGCCGGCCAAGCTGGCCAAATGCTTCGACTTTGGTCTTTTTCTAAAATCAGTGGAACTGACCGCGCTTGAGCGCCGGGACGAAGTAGAGAAAGTTCCCATTGAGAAACTTGCTTCCGAATGTCGAATAAACCGATATTACGAGCATTATAAAAAAGATATCATAACCGCCTGCGCGACAGCCATAAAATACAATATCGTGGCAGGTGCAGAAGCAGCAGAAGCCTACCTCAACGCCGGACTGATCAATCCCAATCCCCGCGATCCTCTCCGTACAGCGGCAAAGGATGTGTTTGCTTCACTCCGTCTCGTTGTACAGGATAATATGATTCTCTTCCCCGCTACAGTCAAAAAACAGGTTCCCAAAATATTGGAAGAAATAATACGAGCAAAGGGACAGCCGATGACAGCAGAAGAGATACTGAAAGAATACAATCGTCTCCATCCGGACGAAAAGAAAAAAAAGAAGTTTATTTCGGGCAATGTACTTCGTTCGCCCGCCATCATAGCCATTGGACGTACAGGCCGATATACTCTCAAAGAGTGGAAAAAGGGTGCCCGTAGAGGTGGCACCATACGTCTTTTCGTAAGGGAATACCTAAAATCGCAACCAGGTATGATGGCTCCGGTTTCGGATGTCGTGGAGTATGTATTACAATTCAGACCGACCACCAACAGAAGCTCTATCGTATCAAACCTTCAGCTTGATCGTAAAGGTTCATTTGTTTTTTCCGACAAAGATGGAGTGAGATATCTTGCACTGAAAACCCCACTTAAAAAATCCTGACACCTTTGCTCCACACGGAGGTAATGTTGTACTGCTTATCAAGCATAAGTATATCAGCATCTTTTCCCTTTTCAAGAGTGCCTACACGGTCGATGACATTCATTATTCTTGCCGGAGTTTCCGATGCCATTCTGACCGCATCTTCAAAGGGCACATCAGCCCTGATTACCATATTTCTGACTAACTGGTCCATTGTAGAAATCCCTCCGGCGACAGTATCGTCGGATTTGAATTTACAAACGCCATTGTCTATATAGACCTTGGAGAAAGCAAGTTCTTTACCCTCGTAGGCAGCATAACGAAGTGCGGCAGTCACCAATGCAGTCCTGCTGGCGCCTTTGAGCTTGTATACAAGACGCAGAATGGTTGCAGGTAGATGGACACAATCCGCAATTACCTCAGTGGTCATCCCATCTATCAGCAAAACGCTCTCCACAGTACCCTCATATTTATATTCACGGCGTTTGTGAAATCCGGGCATAGAGTTGTATAACTGTGCAGCATGAGTAAATCCTGCATCAAATCCCGCTTTAACATCCTCGTACTCCGCCATAGTATGTGAAATAGCTGCCAGGATCCCTTTTTCTGTAAGAAAACGGGCAAAATCGCAAGCACCCGGAAGCTCCGGTGCTGCATCCCAGCGCCTGATACAGGGAAGTTCGCTTACAATGCTTTCGTATATTTTGCGATCGGGGGGTTTTACCTCGTATCTACCTTTTGTGATTTCAGAGCTCAGATAGGGGCCTACAATGTGCAGACCTCCGATGATTCGGTTGCCGTCTTCCATCAATTTAGAACATAGTTTCCCTGTTGCGACCAGTTTCTCATAACCTACCGTACCCACAGTTGGGAATATAGTAGTAGTACCGTGAGCCAAATGGGCATTGATTATGGCATTAAAAGCCTCTTCAGTGCCATCATGAAACTGGTAGCCCGCTGCTCCGTAGATATTCATTGCCACATACCCGGGAATGACATAGCGTCCAGTGGCATCTACAAGTTCGGCATTTTCCAAAGGAAGGTTACTACCTGTAATGGCGAGAATACGGCCTTCATTGATTAACAGGGAGCCACTATCGATCCAACCCTGTGGAGTGAGGATCTTTCCGTTGAATATCTGTATAAAATTCATAGTTCGGTGATTTGAATTGTGGTGTTATTAGATGGGTTTTATGATTTTACCCATAGCAATCACTCCGCAGAGGTCATAGTTCTTATCGATGAGCAATATGTCCGCATCTTTGCCCTTCCGGAGTGAGCCTTTCCTATCTTGAATACCCATTATAAGGGCAGGAGTCTCAGAAATCATCCTAATTACGTCAAATAGGGGGATTAAGGCCTGAGTGGTTACTGCCTTTATTACACGATCCATTGTAGCAATGGAGCCGGCCAGGGCAGAGCGATCCGCGAGTTTGCAAACTCCATCCTCAATGATCACACGGGGATCGAAAGCCTCCTGACTATCGCTAGCCGCACAAGCAAGAGCATCGGTGATCAGAGCTGTCTTCTCCACCCCCTTAATCTTGTAAATGAGTTTAAGAATGGTAGCAGGCACATGGATGCCATCACCGATCACCTCAACCGTCATATCGTCTATTAGGTAGATGCTCTCTACCGTACCTTCGTATTTATATTCATTTTTTCTGTGAAACCCCGGCATAGCATTGTAGAAGTGTGTGGCGTGGCTGAAGCCGGCTTCATATGCCTCCAGCACCTCGTGGTATTCGGCGGCGGTGTGGCCTATAGAGGCCAATACCCCCTTTCTGGTGATGTAACGGCCAAATGCAGTGGCTCCGGGGAGTTCCGGTGCTGCGTCCCAACGTTTGATACATTTGGTCTCTTCCAATAGTGGAATATACTCGCTGGGATCTGGATCCTTGATGTACTCAGGAATCTGACCTCCGGCCATTTTCATATTGAAATAATGCCCCTCGAGATGCAGTCCCAGCACCGGACTATTCTTCTCTGCCATCAATTGTTCGGTAGTGGCTACAGCAGCCCTGATCATAGGCATACTGGAGGAAGAAAGTGTCGGATAAATACTGGTGGTGCCATGCTGCATATGTGTAGCCACCGCTGTTCTGAAAGCCTCTTCTGTCCCTTCCATAAAGTCGCGGCCGCCTCCACCGTGACAATGGAGTTCGATACCACCGGGAGTGATGTACATCCCTTTTGCATCAATTATTTTAGCACCGACTACAGGCCGGTCGCAATTTGAAACTTCCAGAATCTTGTTATCACTAATGATGATGGAACCATCTTTGAGCCATCCTGAGGGAGTGTGGATAATACCGTTGATAATCTGAGTTAACATATGTGTAGTGGGTATGTAGTATGTAGTCTGTAGTGAGTTTTGAGTATTGAGAGTTCTGAGATTTTAAGTGTTAAGGGTTACGGGGTGGGGTTGTAGGTTAGTTATGAGATTGTGTGTTATACAATATGTTGGTTTTTGTATTATATGTTAAATAAATCATAAAGATAACAAAAAATGACGCTACGCCTTGTAAATATATTTGACAAAGCGGTCACGGCCATTGATATCCTTAAGAACGAGAGCATCGGAGCCAAAAAGAGCAGCCACTTCACTTCCAAAACGTTCATTTATCTCAAAATAACAGATTCCTCCCTCTCGCAAAAGGCCTCCCACCCAAGAGTACAGCGCCCTATAGAAACGCAACGGATCTTCATCGGGAACGAAAAGGGCCATTTCAGGCTCGTAGTCCAGCACATTTGAATACATCTGTGACCGCTCACTCTCTAGTACATAAGGAGGATTGGAAACAATTATATCGAATTGTGGAAGACCGGCAGGGGGTACTCCCAGCACATCTGCCCAAAAGAATACAGGCCTACGCACCAAACCTTCCGCATTTTTCACTTTCTGCTTAGTCGCAATCTTAAGTGCTTCATCTGAGATATCACAACCAAACAACTGTGCCCCGGGCAGTTCCGCAGCCAGCGACCAGGCAAGGCATCCCGAGCCGGTCCCAACATCAAGGATATTGAATTCCTGCCCCTCATCAAGCTCTTTTCCCGACAGGTCATCGATAATCATTTCAAATAGCTCCTCAGTTTCGGGACGTGGAATTAGCACCCCTTCGCGCACCTTGAACCGTCTTCCGCAAAACTCGGTAAAACCCAGTACATACTGAAGCGGACGCCATTTAAGCAACTCATCCTTTGCTATATCCAACTTTTGCTGTTCTGTGCTGGAAATGTTCCTGTCGGGAACCGACAGATAGGCGTACTCGGGCACCTCAAGATAGTGAGAAATCAGTCTGACAGCCATTGACTTGGCCTCAGCCTCCGGATAGAGTTCTGAAAGATCCTTTGCAGCTTTATCTACAAACCCTTTTAGAGTCATATTCATTGAAGAAAAATGATCAGGTAATATCTGCGATGCCGGTAATGACCTGCATCATATCCAACCCTGCAGCACGTATCTGCTGAGGTACCAGACTCATTGCGGTCATTCCTGGTACGGTGTTAAGCTCCAGAAAGACCACACTGCCATCATCGCAGAGAAAATAGTCTACCCTTACTATACCTCTGCAGCCCAAACAATCGTAGATACTGCATGTAATGGCAGATATCTCTTCAACTTTTGCAGGGTCGATATCCGCAGGACAGATTTCATCGCTAAGACCGTTGTACTTGGCCTCGTAATCAAAAAAGGTATTATGAGGAATAATCTCGGTCACGGGCAACGCCACTATCTTCTCGCCATCCATATATGCGCCCTGAGTTATCTCACGCCCGCTAATGTATGTCTCCACCAATATTGTATCACTGTGTCTGAATGCCAGTTTTACCGCATCCTCCAGATCTTCCTCCTTCAAAACCTTGCTGACACCGAAACTGCTGCCTCCGGAACAGGGTTTGACAAACAGAGGTAACCCAAGTTTCTCCACAATATTTTTCACTGAAAACTCTTTTCCTTTTCTCAAGCAGACATCCGGAGCTAACTTAAATCCAAACTCTCTTAACAGGACTTTGCATATCTGTTTATCAAAAGCTGAAGCCGAAACTGCAGAAGAAGAGGTAGTAAAAGGTACTCCCATCATCTCAAGATATCCCTGAAGCACTCCATTTTCTCCCGGGGTGCCGTGAATCATTATCATCGCAAGGTCAAACTTTATCTTTTCCCCTTGCCAAGTAAAGGAAAAATCATTTTTATCCACCTGGGTCAAGAGTGTCATACCTGCTTCAGGATTCGATTCAGTGGCCTCTCCTGAAACATCTACTACCTGCCATGAGGCGCCTTTAAGGAGCACATGGTAAACATTGTATTTAGAGCGGTCGATATAGCGGGAAACATTACGACCACTCAGAATGGATATTCCCACCTCAGCAGAGTCTCCGCCATATATGAGTGCAAGATTACGCTTTGTCATAAAATGCGCGAATTATCAGTTGAAAAAAACTTGATCATCACCGGAAGCAAATACTTTGTCATTTGACAGGTCGCTATCGTCTCCTGTGCAGGACAAATCCATGCTCCATCCAAGAGGGGGAACGAAAAGATCCTCCGGACCTATGCTTATGCTCTCATCGCCATATACTTTCTGCATAAAGATTCCCCATATCGGCAATGCCATATTAGATCCGGCACCATATGTCAAACTTTCAAAGTGTACCTGACGATCCTCAGCACCCACCCATACTCCGGCAGTCAGTTTCGGAGTAAAGCCGATAAACCATCCGTCTGATTGGTCATTGGTGGTACCGGTTTTACCTGCGATATTGTTGCCAAGACCATATTTCCAGCGGAGACGACCTGCCGTACCCTCATTTACTACGCCCTGCATAAGATTGACCATCAGATAGGCAGTAGGGTCACTTAATGCCTCTTTTTTGCGGGAAGAGAAATTGGCCAGCACATTACCTGACTTGTCTTCAATGCGATTAACCAACATCGGGGAGACATAGACGCCACGGCTGGGGAAGGTATTGAAAGCAGCTACCATTTCGTAGACGGAAATGTCACAAGAACCCACACAAAGCGAATAAACAGGATCAAGAAACGAACTGATACCCATCTTGCGACACATTTCCACCATGGCTTGGGGGCCAAACTGCTTCATCAGATAGGCAGAGATATTGTTGGAACTGTGCGTCAAACCCCATTTGAGTGTGACACTCTTACCTATGTGTTCTGCTCTGTCGGTACTCTTGGGGGTCCAAACTTCATCTCCTACGGGAAATGAGTAAGGGATGTTGACCACTTTGTCACAGGGGGTAAAACCCTCCTGCATAGCAAGAGTATAAAGGAATGGTTTGATAACGGATCCCACCTGGCGTTTTCCCTGTCTGGCATTATCATATTTGAAATAGCGATAATCCGGTCCGCCTACATATGCTTTAACCTTACCGGTGTGCGGCTCTATCGCAATAAAGGCAGCACGAAGGAATGATTTGTAATATTTGATGGAATCATAAGGGGTCATCAATGTGTCGATGTAGCCATTCTCATTCCAGGCAAAAAGACGCATTTGAACCTTCTGTTTAAATGATTTAAGGATTTCCTCTTCGCTAACCTCCTCCTTTTTCATTTCGCGGTAACGGTCACTCCACCTGATAGCCTGGTTCATCAGCATTTGAGTAATTTCAGGAGTTGCTTCCGCGGAGAAGGGGGCGTTGGGTTTGCGCCTTAGTTCATTGAAGAATACCTTCTGCAGATCCTTGCCCAAATGCTCTTTTACAGCATCTTCCGCATATTGCTGCATTCGGGAGTCTATGGTAGTGTAGATGCGAAGTCCATCCTTATCGAGATTATACTGGGTGCCGTCTGGCTTGAGGTTTTTGTTGAGCCAGCCAAAAAGCGGATCGTCCACCCAAAGGGTAGAATCAGCCGAATAGTCCTCCTTCTCTCTATAGGAAGAGGGTTTAGGCTCGTTCGCATTCATATAGCGACGGAGCATATCGCGGTAGTAAGAACCAAGTCCCGCATTGTGGTCCTGTTGCTGATATGAAAGCACAATAGGTATCTGTACTATGGAATCATACTGTGCAGAAGAGAGATAATTATATTTTTCCATCTGCCTGAGTACATGGTTGCGGCGTTTTAGAGAATTCTCCGGATTAATGGCAGGATTGTATCTGGTAGGTTTATTCACCATTCCGATCAGACAGGCACTCTCTTCGACTGTAAGGTCGCTCACATCTTTGTCAAAGAATGTGAGAGCCGCCGATTTGATGCCATAGGCATTGCTGCCGAAGAAGATGGCATTGAGATACATCGTCACAATCTCATCCTTTGTGTAGTTGCGCTCAAGCTTGACCGCAGTAATCCACTCTTTTATCTTTATAGTAACAAGCTTGACAAATTTACCACCTGGTATACGACTGGAAACATCTTGACGGGGATAGAGGGTCTTGGCAAGCTGCTGAGTAATGGTGCTACCTCCGCCCTGACTTTGATCTCCCATAATCAATGTTTTTACCACAACGCGAACAAGCCCCCTGAAGTCGATGCCTGAATGGCGGCGGAAACGTGCGTCTTCGGTGGAAATAGCCGCTTTGACCAAATGAGGCGGTAAATCTTCAAAGGCAACATATGAACGGTTCTCAACGTGATAGGTGTTTATGACCTTGCCATCTTCGGAAATTAGTTCCGTTGCAAGGTTGCTCTTTGGGTCTTCGAGCTCCTCAAACGAGGGAATATGTGCAAAAAAGGCCACGCCGGCGACCAAAAGTATGAAAAGTGCTATAGGTGTCAGCACAATCCACCAAAACCACTTCAAAAACTTCTTCCGATTGACCGATATCTTATTTTTTGTCATAAATAAAAATGATTGGACGGTGCAAAAATAGCAATTAAAATTTGGATAATTGGTTTCTTTATCCCTTACTTTGCATTTCAGTTTGAAAAGAATATGGAATATGGGAGAGAATCTGGTAATTGTTGAGTCGCCTGCCAAGGCAAAGACCATTGAAAAATTTTTGGGAAAAGGTTTTACGGTAAAGTCCAGCTTCGGACATATACGGGATCTCAAGAAAAAAGATCTTGGAATTGACATCGAAAATGGTTTTGAACCCCAGTACGAAGTACCCAAGGATAAGAAGAAAGTAGTCTCCGACCTGGCTGCCGCCGCAAAAACAGCCAATACGGTGTGGCTCGCATCTGATGAAGACCGCGAAGGGGAGGCTATTGCCTGGCATCTGCAGCAAACATTGAATATTCCGGCAGAAAAAAGTCGCCGTATAGTCTTTCATGAGATTACGAAGAATGCCATACTGAATGCCATAGATAATCCCCGTAACATCGATTCCAACCTCGTTATGGCTCAGCAAGCCCGCAGGGTATTGGATCGTTTGGTGGGATTTGAACTCTCACCTATCCTCTGGAAAAAGATCCAACCCAAACTTTCCGCCGGACGAGTCCAGTCGGTAGCACTTAGGTTGATTGTGGATAGAGAGAGAGAAATTTCTTCATTTGAGGCTCAGCCTTACTTCAGAGTAGAGGGCATATTCATCCCTGAAGGATCCGATACACACATTAAAGGCGTTCTTGACAAAAGATTCTCTACTATTGAGGAGACCAAGGCATTCCTCGAACGGTGCAACGGATGCTCGTTTGATATTTCCTCGATAGAGAAAAAGGAGATAACCCGTACTCCTGCGCCTCCCTTTACCACATCGGCACTCCAGCAGGAGGCCTCCAGAAAACTGGGATTCTCGGTAAGCCAGACGATGGTTATTGCACAACGACTCTACGAGAGCGGACTCATCACCTATATGCGTACCGACTCAACCAACCTTTCCTCTATGGCGCTTGGTACTGCAAAAGAGACCATTACCTCGATGTATGGTGCGGAATACTCTCAACCTCGCAACTACAAAACAAAAAGTAAAGGGGCCCAGGAAGCACATGAAGCTATTCGCCCCACCTATATTTCCAATACCTCAATTGAAGGCAATGCCAACGAAAAGAGACTCTATGCGCTGATCTGGAAGAGGACAATTGCCTCTCAAATGGCTGACGCCCGTTTGGAAAAGACCGACATTACCATCTCAGGAGAGGGTATCAGTGAAAAGTTCATTGTACAGGGAGAACAAATCATATTTGACGGATTCCTAAAGGTATACATCGAAGGACGTGACGATGAGGATGAGAGTGAAAAGGCCACTCTGCTGCCCCATCTCAACATCGGACAGAGGATGACTGACGAGAGCATAACTGCTACTGAAAAATTTACTAAGCAACCGCAGCGCTATAGCGAAGCAAGTCTGGTTAGAAAACTTGAAGAACTCGGTATAGGCCGCCCCTCAACATATGCACCAACTATCTCCACTATTCTCCAGAGAGGTTATGTCATCAAGGCTGACAAACCGGGCACTCCCAGGGATTACCGAGAGATCACCCTCAATAAAGGTATTATATCTTCTACAATTAAGAAGGAAGTTGTCGGTCGCGAAAAAAACAGACTCTGCCCTGAAAACATAGGAATGGTAGTGACTGACTTTCTTTCAGACAACTTCCCTGATATTCTCGACTATGGTTTTACAGCTAAGGTGGAGGCCGATTTTGACAATATCGCTAAAGGTCTTCTGGTTTGGAATGAGGTCATCAGCGACTTTTACGAACCTTTCCACGAAAAAGTCACCAATGCACTTGAGGACAGAACCTATACCAATATGGAAAAACATCTCGGTATTGACCCCGCCACCGGAAAACCGGTTATAGCACGTATGGGACGCTTCGGTCCGTTGGTACAGAGAGGCAGCAATGAGGACCCTGATAAACAATTTGTAAGCCTTAAGAGGGGGCAGTTGATAGAGGAAATCACTCTCAAGGATGCACTCCAACTCCTCAAACTACCTCGCACTATCGGTGAACATAAAGGAAAAGTTATTACGACAGCCATTGGCCGTTTCGGACCCTATATAAAAATAGGCTCTACAAAAGAAGACTCCACATTTATCTCTCTACCCAAGGAACTTGACCCCTACACCGTCACTATGGATGATGCCGTAAAACTTATTGCAGAACATACACAAAAGGAGAGTAGAAAACAGATAGCTGAATTTCCGGAGCACAAGATCCAGATCTTAAATGGGCGTTACGGACCCTACATAAAACAGGGTAAAAACAACTACAGAATTCCTCGTGGTACCGATCCATCCACTCTAGATGTTGCTGATTGTCTGGCAATTATAGAGAAAGAGGATGCAAAAAGGTCAAAATAGGTTACAATTTGTAACCAACATATGATTTTTTTTGTATATTTGTGCCCAAAAGCACGATTATGACTACTTACCAAATTGATCATATAGATCAGAAAATTCTCTCATTTCTGGTCAAAAATGCGAGAATGCCTTTTCTTGAGATAGCACGCGAGTGCGGAGTATCCGGGGCAGCCATACACCAGAGAGTTAAAAAAATGGAAAGCATGGGAATCATCACCGGTTCCACTCTATTAGTCAAACCTAAGGCTCTTGGACTTAATGTGTGCGCCTTTGTTGGCGTTTCCCTCTCCCAGGCCAACAGTTATCCGCAGGTCGTTGAGGCTCTCAAGGAGATGTCGGAAGTTGTTGAGTGCCATTTCATAACAGGTAACCACGCACTTTTACTCAAAATATACTGCTTTGACCATGACCATTTGATGGAGATTCTGGTCAACACTATCCAGAATATTCCCAGTGTTATGAAGACTGAAACCTGGGTATCTCTTGATCAGGCGATTGAACGTCAGGTATGGGTAAAGGACTATCCTAACGCTTCTCCCGGAAAATAGCCTGTGCTACTGCCAGATCTTCAGGAGTAGTAATCTTTATATTGCTGCTCAGGCCCTCACAGAGTGATACTTTGTGCCCCAGATATTCTACTACCGAGGCATCGTCGGTAAAAAGGGGATTATAGGGTTGAGAATAGGCTTCCTTAAGCAATTCCGAATAGAACATCTGAGGAGTTTGTACCAGACGATAACGGGAGCGATCTACCGCTGTCGATGTTCCTTCAGATCCAATTTCGCGTAGCGACTCCACAGGTTGGATTACAGGCACCAGTGCTTCGCACTCCTTCATTTTCTCGAACATTGACCTTATAAAATCCGATGTAACAAAGGGACGGACTCCATCATGAACTGCCACAATTACTCCATCCGGAACATACTTAAGAGCATTCTGCACGGAATGAAATCTTGTGATGCCGCCGGACGGCATGATATAGCGCCCTAAAAAACCGGTACGGTTACAATACTCCTTCCAGTACTCTTTCTCTCCGGAAGGCAACACCACGATGATATTGATGTCATCAAAACTCTCCATAAAGCGTTCAATGGTATGTCTTAGAATTGGTTTCCCCTCAATCTCAATGAATTGTTTGGGGATATCGTATCCCATTCTCGACCCCAGTCCACCGGCAAGTATTATAGCATAATAGCGTCTATTCATTCCCTTTAAAAATTATACTACAAAAATAGCCGAAAATCCCGTTATTATTACTAAATTTGCTTGATATTTTTCAACTTAATCTATTTGCCTGTAAATGCATACCGAAAATTGTACCAGAAAGATTAGAAGAGCGCTGATTTCAGTATACAGTAAAGATGGTATAGAGGAGATAGCCCGTGAGCTCGTTGCCTGTGATGTAGAACTGGTCTCTACAGGGGGAACATTTACATTTCTGAAAGAGGCAGGACTGAATGTTATAGCAGTTGAAGAGATTACCTCCTATCCTTCTATCCTCGGAGGCAGGGTAAAAACGCTTCACCCCAAAATCTTAGGAGGAATTCTCTATCGCAGGGAGCATCTCCAGGATTTGGAAGAAATTAAGCAGTATGACATACCTCCTTTTGACCTGGTAATCGTAGATCTCTATCCATTTGAGAAATATGTGCAAATGGGTGCAACTCCTGAAGAAATTATTGAAAAAATAGATATTGGAGGTATTTCACTTATCAGAGCGGCCGCCAAGAATTACCGTAACGTAATCATCGCCTCCTGCAAAGAGGCCTACGGTCCGCTGCTTCATTTGCTCAAGACTAAGCATGGTGAAAGCGATATTGAAGATCGCAGGTCATTTGCCAGACAGGCATTTCATACCTCATCTTACTACGATACCCAGATCTTCAACTGGTTCAATAGGGACAACGCTTATTCGATGCCCCTGCGTTATGGCGAAAACCCTCACCAGCAGGCAAAATTTACCGGTTCGAGGGATTCTCTGCCTCAACAATTACACGGTAAAGAGATTTCCTACAACAATCTTCTCGACATTGAGGCTGCAGTGGAGCTCATGTATGACTTTTCCACCCCTACGGTGGCCATCATAAAGCACAATAACGCCTGTGGATGCGCTACACGCGGCACCATCCTCGAGGCCTGGAAAGATGCCCTTGCAGGTGACCCCATATCGGCTTTCGGCGGTATCATCATTGCCAACGGACTTATTGATGAGGAATGCGCACAGGAGATCAACAAGATATTTTTCGAAGTGATTATAGCTCCGGAGTTCTCTTCCGAGGCACTTGAAATATTAAAGTCTAAGAAAAACAGAATTATCCTGCTCGATAACGGAATACGGCCCTCAGCCAAAAAGTTCCGTTCGCTGTTAAGCGGCATTCTCGTCCAGGATAGAGACGAAAAGATAGAAAGTTCCGAAGAGCTAAGAACTGTAACCACTCTCGCTCCTACGGCAAGACAGGTGGAGGATTTGCTTTTTGCCAATAAATTGGTCAAACATTCCAAGTCCAACGCTATAGTGCTCGCCAAAGACTCCATGCTACTGGCTAGTGGGATAGGACAAACTTCCAGAGTGGATGCACTCAAACAGGCTATCGCTAAGGCTAGATCCTTTGGATTTGACCTCAACGGCGCGGTAATGGCTTCTGATGCCTTTTTTCCTTTCCCGGACTGTGTTGAAATAGCACGAGAGGCCGGCATCGTCGCTGTAATACATCCGGGAGGCTCTATCAGGGATCAGGAGAGTGTTGACTGGTGTAACGCCAACGGAATGGCTATGGTCACCACAGGATTCAGACATTTCAAACATTGATAACGATAATAGTTTTACAAGATATATGGTATTTTCATTTTTAACACAGGAACTCGCTATTGACCTTGGCACTGCCAACACTGTCATATTTATGAATGACAAAAAAATCATTGACGAACCCTCAATTGTCGCTGTCGATAATCTTACAGGAAAAGTCCTCGCCGTTGGCACTAAAGCCAAACAGATGCAGGGGAAGGAGAGCAAGGGCGTGAGGACTATCAGACCGCTTAAGGAGGGTGTGATTGCAGATTTTGACAGTTCGGAGCAAATGATAAGGGAGTTTATCAAGATGATCAATACCCGCCGATCTTTCTTTTCGCCGAGTCTCAAGATGGTGGTCTGCATTCCTTCCGGCAGCACTCCTGTTGAAATACGTGCGGTAAGAGATGCTGCAGAACATTCAGGCGGACGTGACGTATATCTTATATTTGAGCCAATGGCAGCCGCTCTTGGAGTAGGTATTGATGTTACAGCCCCTTCGGGGAATATGATTGTGGATATAGGAGGCGGTACCACAGAGATTGCTGTTATTTCATTGGGAGGCATCGTCGCAGACTCCAGCATTAAGGTGGCTGGTGACCAATTTACATATGAAATCCAGCAGTACATGCGCCAGCAGCATAATATAAAAATTGGCGAGAAAACTGCAGAAGAGATAAAAATCAACATCGGAGCAGCCATTTCCGATCTTGATGAACCTATCGAACCCTATAAGGTTAGCGGTCCAAACCTGATGACAGTGCTCCCTATCGAGACTACGGTGACTCCGCAGGAGATTGCTCACTGTCTTGACAAATCACTGGTGAGGATCGAATCAGCTATAATGTCAGTACTCGAGCAGACTCCACCTGAACTTTACAGTGACATCGTGCACAAGGGTATCTATCTCACAGGTGGCGGAGCCTTGCTCAGGGGTCTGGACAAACGTCTGTTTAAGAAAATAAATATTCCTTTCCACGTGGCTGAGGACCCTCTCAGAGCTGTGGCCAGAGGAACTTGTATTGCACTTAAGAACTGTACATCGTTCAACTTCCTGATGCGATGAGGAGAAACTCCCGCCTCATAAAGATATTCCTGTCCATTGCGTTGTTTCTGCTTCTGGAGGGCATTTCAGTCATACTGATTACAAACAACAGCATAATTCAAAAATACAGGATTATGGGGGTCACCAGATCAGTGCAATCTTTCTTCTGGAGACAAGGGGAGAGTGTGCGTTATTTTCTCAACTATAAAAACGAAAACCAGTTGCTTGAAGCTGAAAACAGGCTTCTAAAGGAGCGTATATCTATCCTTATGAAATATCTTGATGATGTTAGCACAGAAGAGGCTATCGCCGGCACCTCGGGCAAGGGGGACTATACATTTATACCGGCTACCATCGTCAAGAATTCCGTTAACAAGCAACACAACTACATTATACTGAACGTAGGATCAAACAACGGTGTAGAAGAAGGAATGGGGGTCATTACTTCTTGGGGTATAGTTGGTATAGTCGAAGCGGTTTCGCCACGTATCAGCTATGTTTCCTCATTTCTCAATACCTCCCAAAGTGTTAGTGCCAAAATTGTTTCCAATAATGTTTTTGGTCCGATGGTCTGGACCGGAGTTGGCAACAAAGCGGTAGTACGGGAAATTCCCATTCATACGGAAGTATATCTCGGAGATACCATTTCCACCAGCGGTTATTCCGCTATATTTCCTCCGGATATCCCGATTGGTATAGTTACATCTGTCGATGAGGTCAATGGAGTAGCATTGGAACTTGGTGTGGAAATGTTCCAGAATTTCAGGGCACTACGTCTGGTAGACGTTGTAATAAATAATTACGGAAAAGAGATAAAGATGATCGAGGATGAGAGGGAATAACAACATATCGCTTTGGGGATTGATTGCCGTGATGATGATCATCCAGATTATCATCTGTGATTACATCTATACCGGTCCCTATATTCATCTGACTCTCTTGCCGTTGATCATTCTCTCAATTCCTTCTGAGACCAGCTATCCCAAGCTTGCGCTGATAGCATTTGCAGTCGGCCTCATAATTGACCTGGTATCAGACGGAATACTAGGCCTCAACTCTGCAGCGGCCGTAATGACGGCCACCTTTGTGAAACCGATAAGTTATACAACAATCAATCGTGACAGGAGTGACAAACTTGAGCGACTGACCCTTAACGATGTTGGATTCTTCAGATATTTCAGGTATTCGTCATACCTGACACTGGTATTTCTTATCACATATATTTTATTTGACTGCGCAGGTTTCAGGCCGGTATCATTTATATTGGTGCGTGTAGCCCTGAGTTATGTTGCAAATATTATAATAATTCTCTTTGTCAGTGTTACACTGCTCAATAAGCGTTACTGATGGCAATCTCTCGGCAAAGAAAAAATGTGCTTTTATTCTCAATCATCATCGTCTTTACGATGATTGTGGTAAGGCTCTTCTATATCCAAATCATAAGTAAATATTACCGCATCAACGCCGAGAATAATGCTCTTAAATATGAAACACTCTACCCCGCCAGAGGACTTATCCTGGATCGCAACGGGGAAATTCTTGTATCAAACAAAATCACCTATGATATTATGGTGACACCCGTCGAGGTGACACCTTTTGACACACTGGAATTTTGCTCAATATTCGGCATAGACACCTCATTTGTAAAATCCAAATTTCGTGAATACCGCAAATATCGTAGCAGAATAGGTTTCCAGACACTCCCTTTTATCAAACAGGTTTCCGGCGAACATTACAATATCTTCATCGAAAAACAGTACAAGTTTCCCGGATTTTCCGGCACACCCAGAACGATACGTACCTATCCCTACAATGCCGGAGGCAATCTCTACGGATATATCTCCGAAGTGGATGCCGCCTATATCAAAAACAACCCAGGCTACAAACAAGGCGACTATGCAGGAAGGACCGGCATGGAGATGGCATACGAGGAACAACTCAGAGGAGAGAAGGGTTACAACATCTACCTCCGCGATGCGCACAACCGTATTAAAGAGCGTTACGAAGAGGGAGAATATGACAAAGTTGCTGTGGCAGGAAAAGATGTTACAAGCACTATCGATGCCATACTCCAGGCCTACGGCGAAGAGCTGATGCAAAACAAAGTGGGTTCCCTGGTCGCCATAGAACCCTCTACCGGCGAAATCCTTACAATGGTCTCCAGCCCCGGCCTCGAGACCTCCAAACTGGCCGAAATTAACAAATACTATCAGGAAATTGTTACCGACCCCTACAAGCCTATGTTTAATCGGGCGGTGATGTCACCGCAACCTCCGGGATCCGTTTTTAAACTGGTTAACGGTCTAATAGGGCTTCAGGAAGGAGTAATTACTCCCTCTTCTGCCTATTCGTGCTATGGCGCTTACACCGTCGGCAACCTTAGAGTGGGATGCCACGGACACCCCTCTCCCCTTGACTTCAGGCACTCTATAATGATGTCTTGCAACACATATTACTGCTATGTGTTCCGGGCAATCCTCGACAACTCGAAATATGAAAGCATTCGCGATTCCTTTACAAAATGGAAAGAATATGTGGAAAGTTTTGGATTTGGGGTAAAACTGAATACCGACATCCCTTCTGAGCAAGCCGGCACTATGCCCACTGCCGAATGGTACGATAGACTACATGGCAAAAACCGATGGAGATCCCTCTCTATTATCTCCCTGGCTATCGGACAGGGCGAGATCGGCTCAACACCACTACACCTGGCTAACCTGGCGGCAACAATTGCCAATCGCGGCTGGTATTACACTCCACACCTACAAAAAGATATGCCTGATAATCCCATCGACTCCCGCTTTACAGAGCGTCACTATACGATGGTGGATACCACCTGGTTTGAGTATGCAGCGGAAGGTATGTATCTTGCAGTTAACGGTGGCCCCGGGGCAACCGGACGACTTGCCAGTGTACCAGGACTGGATATTTGCGGAAAAACCGGCACGGCTCAGAATCCACACGGTAATGACCACTCAGTATTCATCTGCTTTGCCCCGAAAGATGATCCAAAGATTGCGGTGGCAGCATATATCGAGAATGCAGGTTTTGGAAGTACCTGGGCTTGTCCCATCTCAGCCCTCCTTGTAGAGAAATATCTCAATGGTGAAATATCCGAAGGGAGAAAATGGCTTGAAACCAATATGATGAATGGATACCTGCTCAACAGGGTAAATGTCAGGAGGAGATAAGCGGTGGGAAGATCAATTTATAGAAAACTCGACTGGACAATAATCACCTGCTATATCGTGCTGGTGCTTTTTGGGTGGATAAACATCTATTCGTCACTCTATCAAGAGGGTGCCTCCATATTCGACTTCTCGATGGAATACGGCAAGCAAATCATCTGGATCGGAAGTTCGGTAGTACTGGCACTCCTGATACTCTTTGCCCTGCCTCCCAAGATTTACATTGGCTTCGCCTGGTGGCTCTATGCATTAATGGCGGTGCTGCTGGTGGCGGTTATATTTATCGGAGCCAATATCAAGGGCTCTCATAGCTGGCTGCAGATAGGCAGCATGAGAGTGCAACCGGCAGAGTTTTCCAAAATCACAACCTCTCTGGCGCTGGCCCATCTGATGAGCAGCAAATTTGACTTCAGTTTTAAAAATAAGTCAGATGCTCTTAAGGCATTCCTTGTTCTCTTATTGCCGATGATAACCATAATTCTGGAAAGAGAGACCGGTACAGCGCTGGTCTATCTGGGATACTTGCTGATGTTTTACCGTGAGGGAATGTCGGGATGGATTCTGATTTTTGGATTGTCGGTAATTGGCATATTTATAATGACCCTCATCTTTTCGCCCTATCTTTCTATTTTAATAGTGGTAGGGCTGGTGACTGTTCTCGCTTCGCTTGTTGCACGCAAAAAGTGGGTAGTGGCGGTAATTGTGTCGATAATAGTGCTGCTGGGGTTTATTCCCTCACTCATCAGTGGTACAGCAAGTGCAGAGAAACCAACCACTGAGATCGTTTCTGTAGAAATCGATGCGGAGGATTCCGTGGAAGAATCGACTTCAATTACGGATTTTGAGCAAGTTTCCTCTAAAAGTGAGAATCCTAGGGCAGGTGCCCTAAAGATATTTTTCAGCAAGTTCCCTGTGGAAATATGGCTGGTTTTCCTTCTGGCACCCTTCATACTCGGATTTCTTATACATTCACTGGTAAAGCGGCAAACGATATTGCGCAACGCGATGATAAGCATGATTTTGGGCATTTGTTTGGTGTTTTCGGTAGATTTTGTCTTTGACAAGGTTCTAAAAGATTACCAGAGAGGACGTATAGAGGTACTTTTAGGTATGAAGGAAGATCCTATGGGAGACGGTTACAATGTCCACCAATCAATGATTGCCATTGGCTCGGGAGGATTCTTCGGTAAAGGTTTCCTGCGAGGTACGCAGACTCGTTTTGATTTTGTACCTGAACAAACCACGGATTTCATTTTTTGTACTATAGGGGAGGAATGGGGATTTGCAGGATCTCTGGCAGTCCTGGCGGTATTTCTGGTATTACTGATACGGCTTATAAATTCCGCTGAAAAGCAACGGGACCGTTTTATTCGCATATACGGCTATTGTGTGGCCTCTATTCTGCTGATGCATATTCTCATCAACATAGGGATGACAATCGGCCTGATGCCCGTAATTGGCATTCCATTGCCCTTTGTAAGTTATGGAGGCAGCAGTCTTTGGGGATTCACTATTCTACTCTTCATTTACGTACGTCTGGATCTGGAAAGATGGAGGTAATTGCCGATTGGAAAAGAAATAATAACTAACTACCTTTGTTGAATTGACAACTATTTTAAAAATATAAAACATGCCACTCAAATTCGTTGACAGACATAATGGTCCGAGAGATTTCCAGGAAAAACAGATGTTGGAAACACTCGGAGTATCATCGCTTGATGAACTGATAAAACAGACCGTTCCCGAAGACATTCTTCTAAAAGAGCCGCTGGCTCTGGCTCCCGCTCTCTCCGAGCATGAATACACAGCACGTTTGAAAGAGACCGCTGCCCTAAACAAACCTTTCCGCTCAATGATAGGAATGGGTTATTACGGCACGGCCGCACCTGCTGTTATCATACGTAACATTTTAGAGAATCCCTCCTGGTATACTTCATACACTCCTTATCAGGCGGAGATTTCACAAGGCCGTCTCGAGGCACTGATCAATTTTCAGACAATGATCTCCTCCCTGACAGGATTCGGTCTCTCCAACTGCTCTATGTTGGACGACGCCACAGCGGCAGCTGAAGCTATGAGGATGATGTACGAACTTCGCAGTCGTGATGCGGTAAAAACAGGTAAAAATGTACTCTTTGTTGATAATAACATCTTCTCTCAAGTGCTTTCAGTACTTGAGACAAGAGCAGACGCCCTCGACATTGAAATAGTTCTCGGAGACTATGCTGAGTTCCAATTTGACGAAAAATGCTATGGGGCAATTCTCCAGTATCCTGCTGCAAACGGCGAAATCAGGGATTATAGCTCATTCTGCACCAAGGCTCATGAAAAGGATATTCTGGTAACCGCATATTGCGACCTTCTGGCTCTTGCTCTGCTCAAGGAACCCGCTGCATGGGGGGCTGATATAGCAGTGGGTACAGCCCAAAGATTCGGACTCCCGATGGGCTTCGGTGGTCCTACTGCCGGTTTTATGGCCACTTCAGATAAATTCAAACGCAATATTCCCGGTCGTATAGTTGGCGTTTCAGTAGATCGTCATGGCAACCCTGCAGTGCGCCTTGCACTTCAGACACGCGAACAGCATATTAAAAGGGAGAGAGCTACATCCAACATTTGCACCGCCACAGCACTGATGGCCACAATGGCGGGAATGTTTGCACTATATCATGGTCCAAAAGGCATCCGCAACATAGCGCTGAATGCTTACGGCCATGCTCATGCCGTAGCTGATTTGCTCCGTAAAAACGGTTACATACTGGCTGCAGAGAACTTCTTCGATACTATTGAAATCATCGCAGCGGAAGGCATAGAATTTAACCCTGCACAAATCAACCACAGAGCTGAAGAAGCGGGCATCAACTTCTGCTATACCTCTGATAACACCATAATCATCAGCTTTGACGAACTCTCCAATCATGAGGAAGCTTCTCTCATCGGAGGCATTTTCGGCTGCGTAGATCTCTGCCCGGGCATTCCCAAAGAGCCTACTTTTATGAAGCGAGAGACACCAATCCTTACTTCCGAAATATTCAGCAAATACCACTCTGAGACGGATATGATGCGCTACATCAAGAAACTTGAGCGTCGCGACATCTCCCTCACCCACTCTATGATCCCCCTTGGCAGCTGCACCATGAAGCTTAATGCAGCAGTAGAAGTGATGCCTATGAGCTGGAGTGAATTTGGCAATGTTCACCCGTTCGCACCAACTGATCAGGTGGAAGGCTCGCTACAGGTAATAAAGGAACTGGAGCATGACCTTGCAGTAATTACCGGACTGGACGGCTGCTCACTTCAGCCCAACAGTGGTGCTGCAGGTGAGTTTGCAGGACTTATGACCATCCGTGCATATCATCATGCAAACGAGGAGGGACATCGTAATATAATCATTATCCCCACCTCTGCTCATGGCACCAACCCTGCTTCCGCAGCAATGGCAGGCTACAACATTGTACTTGTAGGCTGTGATGATAAGGGCAATATTGATGTTGATGAACTTCGCGAAAAGGCAGTCGCCAACCGCGACAATCTGGCCGGAATAATGATTACCTATCCCTCTACCCACGGTGTATTTGAGGTCTCAATTCGTGAAATTTGTAACATAATCCATGAAAACGGAGGTCAGGTCTATATGGACGGTGCCAATATGAATGCCCAGGTAGGTCTTACCAACCCAGGTTATATCGGTGCTGACGTATGCCATCTAAACCTTCACAAGACATTCGCAATGCCTCATGGCGGCGGCGGTCCCGGTGTAGGTCCTATCTGTGTGGCAAAACACCTAACTCCCTTTCTCCCCGGACACCCGGTATTACCTGAGTGCGGTGGAGTCAATATAACCGCAGTTTCTGCTGCTCCCTACGGTAGCCCTCTGCTACTCCCCATCACTCACGCTTACATCAAATTACTTGGGGCTAACGGACTTCGTAAGGCCACTGAAATCGCTATCCTTAATGCCAATTATATAGCCTCGAAACTGGAGCCGGAGCTTAAAACTCTCTATACAGGCGCCAAGGGCCGTGTGGCACATGAGTGTATAGTTGACTTCAGACATTTCCGTTCAGAATACGGAGTGGATGCAACAGATATTGCAAAACGTCTTATGGACTTTGGATTCCATGCGCCAACTCTCTCATTCCCCGTACACGAAACATTGATGGTAGAGCCTACAGAGAGTGAATCACTCCCTGAGCTTGACAGATTTATAGAGGCATTGAAGTATATCGTAGCCGAATGTGAAGATATTAAAGCCGGCCGTCTTGACAAGGATGACAACCCCGTTAAGATGGCGCCCCATACTGCTTGTGAAGTGTGCGCAGACGAGTGGTCACACCCTTATAGCCGTAAACAGGCCGCATACCCTCTCGAGTGGATCCGTGATAATAAGTTCTGGCCACATGTTGCACGTGTTGACAACGGTTATGGAGACAGGAATCTTGTAACTACGGTGTAGTTACAAGAGGTGCAGGGGACGAGTTCCGCGGTGCGGGGACGAGTTCCGCGGTAAACCCCGCAACACGCAAAAATGGCTCTCGTTGATATTGCGTCAGCGAGGGCTTCTTTTTCGTGCATTATGGGGTTAAAAGCAAGCCAATGGCTAATGGCTAACAACCAATTTAGTAAGAGTTTATATGCAGCGTCTTGTTCATTTTTTACATCTATACAATATAGGATTTATTGTCGCACAATTTTTAATCAATGATGGAAGTGTTTCGTAAGTCAATGCGTATATATATTAGAGAGAAGTTATTATATTAAAATTCTCAGCATACTATTAATTATGAAAACGAAAATATTACTATTCATGATGCTTGCCACCCTACTTATAGGGGCTGGGTGTGAGAAAGAATGTGGAAATACAAATACTTGTTACTATTGTGCTAAGTCTGATTTTGTAAAAAAAATCGATAATGTAGATGGTATAATTGTTTATTATGAAGAAATAAATCGATACATTATTTCTATAAAAGAGGAAGATATTAATAATTTAAATGTTCAAGAATGGAATTCTAAAGGACATAGTTCAGATTATATTTACATCCCTTATGTAGATTTGCCGAGAGAGAATAAGGAAAATGGTCAAAAAGTTATTATAGTCAGCGGAGAGTTATATTCATGTTATCCAATACTACCGGCACCGGAGTATAAAATACATTTTAGGGGATATTTGTTGAAAAATTATACAATAGAGAAAAAATGAAAAGAATGCATTTATTTCTAATTTCAGCCTTAATGCTGCTTAGCTTTTCAGGGTGTGAGAAAGAAGAACTGCAGGACCTTTCTTCCGGACCCGGTGCAACAAAATATTATTTGGTCGGAGATAATGAAAAAATATTTCTATATGAAATTGTTGGAAAATTTGTTGTTCAATTGGATACTACCCAAGTTTTTAAAACAATATTACGCAAACTGATGGAAAATCCGGAAATAGAATATATAAATACTTTTGATGAAGAGGACTATCTGGTGATTGTCAAAAGCAAATTATCACTCCGTAAAATTAAACGACAACCTACCATAATCAACGCCATGCCCGCTTATTCGATGGACGGGGTTATGCCGACCTACTTAAACGGTGATTTGCTTTTGGGGTTGAAGAAAGGATGTTCAATTGATGATGTCCGACATGTGTTTAAAAGAAAAGCAGTTGTTAAGAGCGAAGGAGGGTATGATAATTATACCTTACAAGTCAAGGATTGGGAGAAGATTTTTGATTTAAGCAACACTTTACATAATCATGAAAAAGTATCCTATTGTCAGCCCGACATGACGGCTAATTTTGTGCCATTTTAATTTATCTATCCTGTCGAGACCCCGCACCACTACATACTCAGTAAAAAAGGAGATGACCGAAAATTCGATCATCTCCTTTTTTACGTCACTCTTATTAGTTACGCGTTTCCGGTCTTTCTGGGAGCGGAAACTTTCTTGACAGGAGCTTTTGCAGCCACTTTGCCGGTGCTCTTTGGAGCTGCCTTGGGGGCTACTTTTGATGCTGCTTTAGGAGCTGTTTTTTTAGTAGCCGGCTTAGTTGCCTTTGGAGCTTTAACTTCAGCCTCCTCTGCGCTCACCTCTGCACTCTTATCAACAACCTTTTCTGTTGTTGTCTCCGCACTCTTCCTTGAGCGACTACGGCGAGTAGAAGGTTTCTTTACGCTCTCTTTGGCTGGTGCATCAGCTTCGAGGACTGCTTTATTGAAGTCAACCAACTCTATATATGCCATATTGGCTCCATCACCAAGACGGAAACCGTTTTTAATAATGCGTGTATATCCACCAGGACGATCAGCAATCTTCGGAGCTACAACACGGAAGAGCTCAGCAACCGCCTCTTTCTGTTTCAAATAACTGAAAACTATACGCCGTGAATGTGTTGTATCCTCTTTGGACTTGGTGATAAGCGGTTCAACGTACACTCTCAGGACTTTAGCCTTTTCAAGGGTAGTCTCAATCCTCTTATGGAGTATGAGAGATGATGCCATATTGGCAAGCATCGCCTTACGGTGTCCGCTCTTTCGTCCTAAACTCTTTATTGATCTATTGTGCCTCATTTTCTTGTGCTTTTATTTCAATATTATACTTAGTAATATCCATTCCGAAGTTCAGTTTCAATCTATCCATGAGCATATCGATCTCGTTTAGAGATTTCTTACCGAAGTTTCTGAATTTCATCAAATCTGTCCTCTGATGACCAACCAGGTCGGCAAATGTCTCAATATTTGCGGCTTTCAGGCAGTTGAGTGCCCTTACTGATAGTTCCATATCAGAGAGCTTGGTGAGAAGGATATGACGCATACGCATCGACTCCTCATCAAGTTGCTTATTATCTTGCTCTACTGCAGTCTCGAGAGTGATCTTCTCATCAGAGAATAGCCAGAAATGCTGAATCAGTATAGTGGCTGCCTCTTTTAAGGCATCCTTCGGATGAATTGAGCCATCTGTAGTGACCTCAATGTTGAGTTTCTCGTAGTCAGTCTTTTGTTCAACACGCCAGTCTTCAACAGAGTATTTCACATTTTTAATAGGAGTGAAAATCGAGTCAATCGCAATTGTTCCTAAAGGAGCATTATCCACTTTATTTTCTTCCGAAGGGACATAGCCTCTTCCTTTGCCAATCCTCATCTCTATATTGAGCTTAACTGAAGGCTCCATTGAGCAGATGTGAAGATTGGGATTTAAGACTTTAAAAGAGGATAAACTCTTGGAAATATCTTCAGCAGTAAATTCTTGCTTACCACTAACAGTCACGTTTACCACCTCACTGTCAACATCTTCAATCATCCTCCTGAGGCGAACCTGCTTGAGGTTAAGAATAATGTCAACAACACTCTCAATAACACCGGGTATAGTGTCAAACTCATGACTTACACCGTCGATCCTTATTGAGGTGATGGCAAAGCCTTCCAAAGAAGAGAGCAGTATACGACGGAGAGCATTACCTACGGTTATACCATATCCTGGTTCCAACGGACGGAATTCAAATCGGCCGAAGGTATCTGTTGCATCGAGCATTATTACCTTATCAGGTTTTTGAAATGCTAAAATTGCCATACTGTTTAAATTTTATTAGTGTTTACGCTATAAGCAAGGATTACTTGGAGTACAACTCTACTATAAGTTGCTCGTTAATGTTTTCAGGTACTTCACTTCTTAAAGGAACGTTTGTATACTTGCCCTGGAGCTTTGCAGCATCCCACTCAAGCCAGGAGAAATTACTGGCAGAGTTTGAAAGGCTATCCTGAATAACTTCAAGACTCTTCGAGCGCTCACGTACTCCTATGGTTTCACCGGGTCTAACAATGGTTGAAGGGATATTGCAAACCTCACCGTTGCGGGTAATGTGGCAATGTGTCACAAGTTGTCTTGCAGCAGCCCTTGTAGGAGCTATACCCAGACGATAAACCAGATTATCGAGACGAGACTCGAGCAGGAGGATAAGGTTCTCACCTGTTTGGCCTTTCATCCTGTGTGCTTTACCATAGAGGTTGCGGAATTGTCTCTCGAGAAGTCCATAAGTGTATTTCACTTTCTGTTTCTCAGCGAGCTGAATACCGTACTCTGAGGTTTTTTTACGTTTTCTAGCCTGTCCGTGCTGTCCCGGGGGATAATTCTTTTTCTCAAACTGTTTATCCGGACCAAAGATAGGCTCTCCAAATTTGCGGGCTATTTTAGTTTTGGGCCCTATATATCTTGCCATATTATTCTATTATTGCTTTAAGGTTGTTATGATTATACTCTGCGGCGACCTTTAGGACGGCAACCATTGTGTGGCAGAGGAGTAACATCAACAATCTCGGTAACTTCAATACCTGCTCCGTGTATGGTGCGGATTGCAGACTCACGTCCTGCTCCCGGACCCTTTACATATGCCTTAATCTTGCGTAATCCGAGATCATACGCAACCTTGGCGCAATCTTGAGCGGCTACCTGAGCTGCATAGGGAGTGTTTTTCTTGGACCCCCTAAAGCCCATCTTACCTGCTGATGACCAACTGATTACCTGACCGGTGCTGTTGGTAATTGTAACGATCACGTTGTTGAAAGTCGACGAAATATGAGCCTGACCATAAGCGTCAACTTTAACAACTCTCTTTTTGCTTGTTGTTTGTTTTTTTGCCATAATTCAAATCTCTTATTTGGTTGCTTTCTTCTTATTTGCAACAGTCTTCTTACGACCCTTGCGTGTACGCGCATTGTTCTTGGTACTCTGACCGCGTACGGGAAGACCGATACGGTGACGGATACCTCTATAACATCCGATGTCCATCAGACGTTTGATGTTCAATTGAACGGATGAGCGAAGCTCTCCTTCAATTTTGTACTCATTGGCAATCTTCGTACGGATTGCTGTAATCTGGTCGTCATTCCAGTCCTTGACCTTGGTGTCAAGATCAATATCAAGATCTGTAAGGATCTTTTTAGCAGAACTGCGACCAATACCGAAGATATAGGTCAAACCTATCTCTCCGCGTTTGTTGTTCGGTAAATCAACTCCGGCTATACGTGCCATAATCTATTTTTTACTTTATTGTTATTACAAATTAAAAAATTATCCCTGGCGCATTTTGAATTTCGGATTCTTCTTGCAAATTACATACAAGCGACCTTTGCGCTT
>JAAYDZ010000046.1 GCA_012728975.1 Bacteroidales bacterium | reverse complement strand
TCTACAAAGAACTGATCAACATACTACGCCAGATGAATTATTCCGAATTCAAGAGCGAGCAATTCAACAGATACCTTGAGCAACTTAACAACAAACTGAAAAAATGACAACAAAAGCGTTCCAGAGAGTATACACACAGCTTGAAGCAATCACCAAGGCTACAGTTTCGCTCAGGGCAGCCGGTATAACCAATGACGAGCTTGCAACTGTAGATGGTCGTCTTGCACAGGTGGTAAAAATTAAAGACAATCTTGTCACCCTTCAGATATTCGAGGGTACCGAAGGCATACCCACTAATGCTGAGGTCCTCTTTTTCGGTGAACCGCCGGTTCTTAATGTGAGCGATGATCTGGCCGGAAGATTTTTCAACGCATACGGCCAACCTATCGACGATGGTCCCCCTATTGAAGGTGAAAGACGATATATCGGAGGCCCCTCCGTCAACCCTTTTAGAAGAAAACAGCCCTCACAGCTAATTCCTACGGGCATTGCCGGCATTGACCTCAACAACACTCTGGTTTCCGGACAGAAAATTCCTTTCTTTGCTGACCCTGACCAACCATATAACCAGGTTATGGCTCAGGTAGCTCTTCGTGCAGATGTTGATAAAATCATCCTTGGAGGAATGGGACTCTCCAATGATGACTACCTCTACTTCAGACAGGTATTTGAAGGTGCCGGAGCCCTCAACAAAATCATCAGTTTTGTAAATACCACCGAGCAGCCCCCTGTGGAGCGCCTGCTCATTCCCGATATGGCACTCGCAGCTGCGGAGTATTTTGCAGTTGATAAAAATGAAAAAGTGCTTGTACTTCTGACAGATATGACGCTCTATGCTGACGCACTCTGTATTGTATCCAACCGAATGGACCAGATTCCTTCAAAGGATTCAATGCCCGGATCACTCTATTCAGACCTGGCGAAGATCTACGAGAAGGCTGTGCAATTACCTGACGGAGGTTCAATCACCATCATTGCTGTGACAACGCTCAATGACGGTGATATTACACACGCCATCCCGGACAACACCGGATACATTACTGAAGGACAACTCTTCCTCCGTATGGATACTGATACCGGCAAGGTAATCGTCGACCCTTTCCGCTCACTCTCACGACTCAAACAACTCGTGATAGGCAAACAGACTCGTGAAGATCACAACCAGGTGATGAATACAGCTGTACGTCTCTATGCCGACGCATCCAACGCTAAGACCAAGCTCGAAAACGGCTTTGATCTAAGCGATTACGACCTGCGCTGCCTTGAATACGCAAAAGAGTACTCCACCAGACTACTGGCAATCGATGTCAACATACCCATTGACGAGATGCTCGACACTGCGTGGGAACTCTTCGGTAAATATTTCTCCAAAGCGGAGACGGGTATCAGGGAAGTACTTGTAGAAAAATACTGGAAAGACAAAGAATAATACCAAATGGCTATCAAATTCCAATTCAACAAAACATCCCTGAACGAGATCAACAAGCAATTGAAGATCCGTTTAATGGCCCTACCGACCCTTAAGAACAAGGAATCGGCCCTTCGAGTGGAGGTTAAAAAGGCTAAGAAGCGTTCAGAGGCACTCGTGGAGGAGTTGGAGAGAGCGCTACAACGATATGACTATCTAGCTGCACTTTGGCATGAATTCGAGCCCGGCTTGATAAAGGTTAGAGATGTCGAACTGGTGACAGTTAAGGTAGCCGGAGTCAAAACACCTGCATTGAAGAGCGTCAGCTACGATGTGGCGGAATTTGACCGCTATACGAGTCCGATGTGGTTCTCAGAAGGTGTCGAGATTCTCAAGCGACTCGCACAGCTTGGCATTGAGTCTGAAGTCTTTATCGAAAAGAGTAGAATTCTGGATTACCAAAGGAAAAAGACTACCCAAAAAGTAAACCTCTACGAAAAGGTCCAAATTCCAGGTTATGAAGAAGCTATCCTAAAAATCAAGAGATTTATTGAGGATGAGGAAAACCTCTCCAAGGCTGCGCAGAAGATAGTCAAGGCGCGCCATCAGGCTGAAGAAGAAGAGGAGGAAGCATCATGATACATAAAATGACAAGGTACTCCATTATAGCGTTCCAACCGGAACTGATGGATTTTCTCGACCGGCTCCAAGAGCTGGGAGTAATGGATATAACCCGTTCCTTCAAGGCTACAGACGAAACCTCAAGCCAACTCCTGGAGATTACCACATCTGAGAAAAAGTTAATAAAGCGCTACAAAAACTTTCTCAAAAATCTCCCTGAAGAGACACCTGCTGAGGAAAGTATCACATGCACTGAAGAATGTGAAATCTTCGACAGAATAGAAACTCTGCTCGACTCTGCAGTCTCTCTAAAGCAGGAGCTCTATGCAACGATACGCGAACGGGACGATGCACTCCTATGGGGAAATTTTGATCCTACAGACGTAGACCGTTTGAAGAAAGCGGGATTTACACCCCATTTCTATGTCGTATCGGATAAAAAATTCAACCCTGATTGGGAGCAGGAATATCCATTGCAAGTACTCAACTCATATGGAGGAAAAATATGTTTTGTAGTGCTATCACCTATCGGTGATACCTATACTTTCCCTCTCTCGGAATCACAACTCCCGCAAGAGCCTGCCAAGATTCTTGACTTAAGGATTGCTTCTCTAGAACAGAAGATAAAGGACACTAATTCAACCCTCGCTGCTCTAAAGGATTCTCTCCCTGAAATGGAACGAAGATATACACTAGATTCACAAGAGCTTGACAAATATTTCGCTAGTGTTGCGTCAGATAACCAAGCAGAGGGTTCACTCTCTATTTTGGAGGGATTTGCCCCTACCGATATCGACTCTTCCGTTGCAGAATTTCTCAACAATTGCGACTATGTTGTATGGCTCTCAGAACCTGCCAAAGCTGAGGATAATCCTCCAATCAAACTTAAGAATAACCGATTTACCAAACTATTTGAAGTTATTGGCAACATGTATATGCTGCCAACATACGATGAACTCGATCTAACGCCATATTTTGCGCCTTTCTATATGCTCTTCTTCGGACTCTGTCTGGGAGATATGGGATATGGTCTGATAATAGTGTTGGCGTCATTGTTTATCATCTGGAAAGTTCCTTCTCTGCGCGAATATGCTAAACTCGGAATCTGGCTTGGTGTTGGCACGATTATTATGCCGGCACTAAACGGCACATTTTTCGGCACCAAGATTTATGACATATTCAATATGTCCGACAGCATTAAGGGACTCTTCTTTACAGATATCAAGATGTTCTGGTTTGCGATTATATTCGGCCTATTTCAGATTATTGTGGCAAGACTGATTTCCGCTATCTACAAGATGCGTAGAATTGGATGGCAGCATGGTATGTCCAACATTGGCTGGTGCATGATATTAATCTGGGTCGCATTGCTCTATGCAGGTTCACAGATGGGCAAGAACCTGACACCCTCTTGGATGGGATGGACCTTTGGAGCAGGGGGTCTCGCACTGGTGATTCTATTCTCCAAGCCGGTACGCAATCCTATCAAACGTCTTTTCGGTGGAGTTACAGCCCTTTATGACATCACCGGATTCTTTGGAGATGTGCTCTCCTATATCCGTCTATTCGGACTAGGTGCAGCCGGTGGCAGCCTCGGCATGGTAATCAACGCAATGTCTATGGCTCTCAAGGGTGTTCCTTATGCAGGCTGGATTCTCTGCATCGTACTTCTGGTCTTCGGTCACCTTTTCGTTATGTTGCTCTCAGCTATTGGTGCATTTGTCCATCCGATGCGTCTGACTTTCGTAGAATTTTATAAAAATGCTGACTTTACAGGCGGTGGAAAACCTTACCGCCCTCTAAATAAGAACAATTAACCCGATTACAAACTTAAAATTTTAATAAAATGACTTTATCAGTACCTCTAATCATCGCTTATTCGAGTATGGCAATTATGCTTGCGTTCGCTTGTATCGGTAGTGCAATTGGTGTTACCAAGGCTGGAAACACCACAATTGGCTCCCTTAAGAAAAATCCCGATATGTTCGGTAAATCAATGATTCTTTGTGCATTACCTTCAACCCAAGGTCTCTATGGTTTTGCAGGATTTTTCTTTATGCTCAACGCCCTCAAGGGACTCAATTTCGAAATCGCATTAGGTCCATCACTCGCAATGGCATCAGCGGCTATTGCTTTGGGTTTTACAGCTTATTTCTCAGCCATCTGGCAGGCCAAACTTTGTGCAAACGGTATCAATGAAATGGGTAACGGACACGATGTTTTCTCCAGGACAATGATCCTCGCAGTATTCCCTGAGCTTTATGCTATTCTTACATTTGCCGCCACATTCCTTGCCTTGCCGTAAGCAATGATTACCATCTACTGCGTCAATACAGGGAGCAGGCAAAAATTTCCGGAAGGGACAACCCTTCAAGATATGGTTGAGGCCTTCGATTTCGAAAGGCCTCATCCTATAATAGCCGCAAAGGTCAACAATGTTAGTCAGGGACTCCGCTACCGCGCCTTCAACAACCGCAACGTGGAGTTTTTGGACTACACATCCTATACCGGTCGTGGTGTTTACCGCAGGTC
>JAAYDZ010000002.1 GCA_012728975.1 Bacteroidales bacterium | reverse complement strand
CGCTTATAGAAGCAACAAGGGCAACTGTCAGCATCCTCTTGCTATCTGACATTATCAGAGTATTTGCGAACATGAATTCGTTCCATGCAAGTATGAAACAGAAGACCGCCGTCGCCGCGATACCCGGGGCGGATAGAGGCAGAATTATCCTTGTAAAGGCTTTAAACCTTGTACAACCATCAATTCTTGCAGCCTCTTCAAGCTCGCTCGGGATATTTCTGAAGAATCCTCTCAATAACCATATTGAAAATGGAAGCGAAAAGACCGTATACGAAATTATCAAACCGGTAAAAGAGTCTGTCAACTGAAGGTTTCGCATCATAATGAAGAAGGGGATAAGAAATACCACCGCTGGAAACATACGGGTGACAAGTATGAACATTACATACGCCTTTTCTCCCTTCATCCTGAATCTGGCAAGTGCGTAACCGCCCATGCACCCAAGAACAATTGCAACAAAGGTTGTCATAAGTGATACATACAGACTATTGATGAAGTATGTACCCAATCGCATGTTTCTCCAGGCGGCAAGATAGTTTTGAATCGTTGGATTATCAGGAAGTATGGTCGATGGAAACTTCAGAGTCTCCGCTGTGGGCTTTAGAGAAGTGAGAATCATCCAGAGAACTGGTAATAGTATTATGAATGTGAGAATAAAGAGAGCAGCATGAACTAACAGCGTCCTTCTTATCCTCTTTTTTTTGCTCAAATACATGATCACTCACCTCTAATCTATTTTCTTGCCTTCTACTTTGTAAAGATAGAAGATGATTATCACCGACAGGAATATAACCATCAATATCGACTGTGAAGACGCGAATCCAAAGTTGTATCGCTGGAAGGCTGTCTTGTATATACTGGTGGCCAGAATCTCAGTTGCTCCTCCGGGTCCACCTTTAGTCATTACCCAAATCATGTTGAAGCTGTTGAAGGTCCAAATAGTTATCAACGTTATCGCAACTACGATGGATGCTTTCAGATAAGGAATGGTAATGTTCCAGAATCTCTTCCATACTCCTGCGCCATCGACTTCGGCAGCTTCATACAGATCTTTCGGTATTGTCTGCAGAGCAGCGTGGAAAATAAGAGCACTGAGAGGAAACTCCTTCCAGACTCGTGCTATGACGACCCATACTTGAGCGGTGAAAGGTCTCCCAAGCCAGGCGACCGGTTCGCTGACGAGTCCGAACCTAACGGCAATATCATTTACCAGACCGAATTCCGGATGCAACAACCACATCCAGCTCAGCGCAGCAACGGCCGACGGAACGGCCCAGGGTATAAGAATGAGAGCTTTATAGATTCCGACCCCCTTGACCGGTTGATTTAGTAGCAATGCTATCGAAAGACCAAGTGCGACCTGGCCGGCTACATTCGCGGCAGTCCACCAAAGAGTGTTCCAGAATGCCATCCAAAAATTCTCATCGCCAAGGGCTTTTGAATAATTGCTAAAACCGATGAAGGGTATCCCTCTATGAAGAGTAAGGAGGTTATAGTTGAAGAAACTCATTACAAGTCCAATAATCAGGGGAACTATGATTATCAAAACCATAACCGCTATAGTCGGACTCATTAGAAAGAAACCCATATGCTTATCGAAAAATCGTTTTGTGTTCATCCATTAATCACGCACCCTGACATAAGATTGTGATCGTCATTAAGAAATCAGGCAACGGAGACTAAAGAATGGTCTCCGTCGCCTTTGTGCAGATTCTCTTTATTTACCGAGGACTTCGTTAAGGGCTTCCTGGATAGTTTTAGCAGCTTTGTCCAGAGCAATATCGGGATTTTCTCCATAGACCAGTACCGAAGTGAATGCGTCTCCGAGAACTGTTCTCGAATAATCTCCAACAAGAGAGGCATGGTTTATGCCATAAGGGAACTCTCTTATAAACTGCTCTATAAGAGGATCATTAATAAAGCCACTGTCAAGCGCATCTACTCTTGAAGGGAATCTTCCATAGGAGAATGCCACTTTCATATTCTCTGCGGAGGTAAGAAAGTCAAGCCATGCCCACGCCGCATCTTTTGCTTTTGAGCCGCTCCAGATACCCAGACTGCTGCCACCCAGCGATGCTGCTCTCCTAACCTGCATAGGATGGGGAATAACATCTATTTCGAAAGCGGCATTTGCAGCCCTTAGGGGAGCAATTTCCCAATCGCCTGCTATGTACATTGCAATTCGACCACCCAGGAAAGAGTTTCTTATATCGTCCCAGGTGTCGTAGGCTATGGCTCCTGGAGGAATGACTTTATGGGTAGT